>NZ_DBNGPQ010000023.1:0-38004 GCF_057122925.1 Umezawaea sp.
ACATGTAGTCGCGTTCCTCGTCGGTCACCATTTCGAGGGTCAGCTCGTCGTGGTTCCGGAGGAAGATCCCCCATTGGCAGTTCTCCGGGATCTTCGGCGTCTGGGCCAGGATCTCGGAGATGGGGTAGCGGGACTCCCGGCGCACGGCCATGAAGATGCGCGGCATCAGCGGGAAGTGGAACGCCATGTGGCACTCGTCGCCGCCGACCTCCGGGTCGCCGAAGTACTCGACCACGTCCGACGGCCACTGGTTCGCCTCGGCCAGCAGGATGCGGCCGGGGTACTCGTCGTCGACGACCTTGCGGCAGCGCTTGAGGAAGTCGTGCGTGCGCGGCAGGTTCTCGCAGTTGGTGCCCTCCTCCTCGAAGAGGTAGGGCACCGCGTCGAGCCGGAAGCCGTCGATGCCGAGGTCGAGCCAGAACCGCAGCGTGTCCAGCATCGCTTCCTGGACGTCGTTGTTCTCGAAGTTCAGGTCGGGCTGGTGGGAGAAGAACCGGTGCCAGTAGAACTGCCCGCGCACCGGGTCGTAGGTCCAGTTCGACGTCTCGGTGTCGACGAAGATGATCCGCGCGTCGGCGTAGCGGGAGTCGTCGTCGCTCCACACGTAGTAGTCGCCGTACGGGCCGTCCGGGTCCATGCGCGACTGCTGGAACCACGGGTGGGCGTCGGAGGTGTGGTTGAGCACCAGGTCGGTGATGACCCGGATGCCGCGGCGGTGCGCCTCGTCGAGCAGGTACACGAAGTCCTCGATGTTGCCGAACTCCGGCAGCACAGCGCGGAAGTCGCTGATGTCGTAACCCCCGTCGCGCAACGGGGAGGCGTAGAAGGGCGGCAGCCAGAGGCAGTCGATGCCGAGCCACTCCAGGTAGTCCAGTCTGCTGGCCAGGCCGCGCAGGTCGCCGGTGCCGTCACCGTTCGAGTCGGTGAAGGCGCGCACCAGCACCTCGTAGAACACCGCGCCCTTGAACCAGTCCGGGTTCCTGGGCGCCTGTTTCGCGTGCTGGAAGTCCTCGGCCTGGGGCTCCACGAGCAGCCCGTCTGCGGTGATCGCCTCGCCGGTGTGCGGCACGCCCTCCAGCCCCAGGGCTGCGTCCGGTCGGGAATCTTCCTGCATGATCTCCACCTCGTCCCACCTCATAGCGGGTACGTCAACCATCCCCTGCGTACCTGGTGCACGCAGGGGTCCTCGGGTTCCTGATTGGTTCAGGAGAACCGGCGTTGCAGCCCCACGATGTGCGCGACCGCGCGCCACGGTTCCAGCCGGACGTAGTTCGCCTGGCCCCAGTCCCACGTCTCGCCGGTGACCTCGTCGTGCGCGATCAGGCGCTCGTGCCAGTCGAAGCCGAGCGAGGGCAGGTCGAGCCAGAGAGTGCCCGCCTGCGGGTCGTTCGGGTCCAAGCTCACCACAGTCACGACGGTGTCGCCGGTTGCCGGATCCTGTTTGGAGTAGGCGATGAGGGCTTCGTTGTCGATGTGGTGGAACCTCAGGGTGCGCATCTGCTGCAAGGCCGGGTGTGCCCGGCGGGCCGCGTTCAGCTTGCGCAGCCACGGTTCCAGCGAACGGCCCTCGGTCAGGGCGCCCGCGTAGTCGCGTGGCCGCAACTGGTACTTCTCGGAGTCGAGGTATTCCTCGCTACCGGGCTTCACGGCCTCGTGCTCGAACAGCTCGTAGCCCGAGTACACGCCCCACGTGGGCGCCATCGTGGCGGCCAGTGCCGCGCGGAGCGCGAACATGCCGGGACCGCCGTGCTGGAGCGATTCGTGGAGGATGTCCGGCGTGTTCACGAACAGGTTGGGCCGGGCCTCGTCCCAGTGCTCGACCTGCTCGACGCCGAACTCGGTCAGTTCCTGCTTGCTCGTCCGCCAGGTGAAGTAGGTGTAGGACTGGGTGAAGCCGAGCTTCGCCAGTCCGTAGAGCCGCGCGGGGCGGGTGAACGCCTCGGCGAGGAACAGCACTTCGGGGTGCTTGTCCTTCACGGCCCAGATCAGCCACGCCCAGAAGTCCGGTGGCTTGGTGTGCGGGTTGTCGACCCGGAAGACGCGCACCCCGTGGTCGACCCAGTGCAGCACCACGCGCAGGACCTCGTGGTAGATGCCCTTGGGGTCGTTGTCGAAGTTGACCGGGTAGATGTCCTGGTACTTCTTCGGCGGGTTCTCGGCGTACGCGATCGTGCCGTCCGGCCGGGTGGTGAACCACTCCGGCGACTTGAGCACCCACGGGTGGTCCGGGGCGCACTGGAGCGCCAGGTCGAGGGCGACCTCGATGTTCAGCTCGTTCGCGCGGGCCACGAACCGGTCGAAGTCCTCGATCGTGCCGAGCTGGGGGGCGATGGCGTCGTGCCCGCCCTCGTCGGCGCCGATCGCCCACGGCGAGCCGACGTCG
Organism: Umezawaea sp.; assembly: GCF_057122925.1. NCBI lineage: Bacteria > Bacillati > Actinomycetota > Actinomycetes > Pseudonocardiales > Pseudonocardiaceae > Umezawaea > Umezawaea sp. Next base: position 2,384 of record NZ_DBNGPQ010000023.1, read on the forward strand.
TTCTCGTCGGCGACCAGGGTGTTGTTGGGGCCCTTGCGGTTCACCCGGCCGATCGGGTGGATCGGCGGCAGGTAGGCGACGTCGAAGCCCATCGCGGCGACCCGGTCCAGTTCCCTGGTCGCGGTCTCGAACGTGCCGTGCACCGCGTTCCCGTGCTCGTCCCAGCCGCCGGTCGAGCGCGGGAAGAACTCGTACCAGGAGCCGAACGCGGCCAGCTTCCGGTCGACCCACACCTTGTAGGTCCTGCCCTTGGTGACCAGTTCCCGCACCGGGAACTCGGTCATGATCCGGTGCACGTCGGACGCGAGCGCGGGCGCGACGCGTTCCGACAGCGGCCGGTTCTCGTCGCGCAGCGACGCCGCGGCGTTGGCCAGCAGCGGGCGGTCCTTGCGCCGGTCGGGCCGCCGCGACACCCGGTCCAGCAGCAGCGCGCCGCTCTCCAGGTCGTTCGCCAGCTCGCCCGCTCCCTGCCCCGCGCCGATCTTCGCCTCGACGGCGTGCCGCCACGTCGCCCACGGATCGCTCCAGGCGTCGACGCGGAACGTCCACGAGCCCTCGCAGTCCGGAACGATCACGGAGGCGAACCGGTCGAGCCCGACGCCGTGCGGCACCATCCTGGTCTGGCGCGCGATGCGGTCCTTCGGTCCGCGCCACGCGACGGTGGCCGCGACGGCGTCGTGCCCCTCGCGCCAGACCGTCGCTTCGACCGGAATGTGTTCCCCTGTCACGGCTTTCGCCGGATAACGGCCACCGCTGACCGCCGGGGAAACATCATCGATGCCGAGTCGTCCACTCATCGGCTACGCCCTCTCGCCGTGTTTCGCGCGGCAGAACCGCGGGCCCGTTCAGTCTGCCTTGCTCGATGCGGCAGGTCATCACCGGGGACTACTTCAACTGTCCGTACCCATTCCGGTGGGCCCGCACACCCCGGCGCGTCAACTCTGTGCCCGCGCGGGCGGTGTGTCCATGGCCGTTCGACCTGTCGTCGTGATCATCGGGGACGGGTTCGCCCGAATGCCGCGCGCCACGCCGAGCGTGGTCGTGATGAGACCTGATGTGGTTAACGCGCTGGTTACACGGGGGGTGGGGTTGGGTGGCCGGGGGGCGGCGGGCTCGGTAGAGGGGGTCGGGTTCTTCGGTGTGCCGAAGGGTGGGGTTCTTCCGCGGGCGGGCGGGGGGTGTCGGAGAACACGCTCGTGGGGTGCGGTGGTCCGGTTTGTGAAGGTTGCTCGGTTGTCCGGAATTGTCAGACCCCCGGCCTGGCCTGCGCATCGGGGGGTCCTCACTTTTCGGGGACCCTTGTTCGGCGTTCGGCGTTCGGCGTTCGGCGTTCGGCGTTCGGGGCGGGTGGCCGCACCCCGATTTCGTGATTGTCTCGATGGCCGCCTCCGTTTGTCAAGGCGGGAAAGATGCCTTGACAAACGGAGGCGGCCACGACGTGCTTGGAAAATCGGGGTCCGGCCGGGGGGAAAGGTGTGGAAAAGCGGGAAGGGATGGGTTGGGCACGGGGCCGGGTCGGGGCCGGGGGCCCGCTCGTCCCAGTTCACGCCGGGGTTGAGCTGGGATGGAGAATGGTGTGGTGGTCGCTGCTCGGCGGGGCGGTGTTGTGAACGTGGCCGATTTACTCGGGGGATGCGACCCTTATCCTCATTGATCGGGCAGGTTGTTGCCACCGGCCCTTGAGCCCGATCACAGGGTCGCATCGAGGGGTCCCCGAGTCACATCGGCCACCACCGCTGGGACTGGCGGTCGCCCTGGTTCCCCGGCTGTGAGTCGGAGCCACCCTGTTCCCCCGGCTGGGAGCCGAGCGCGCCGAACCGGCCGTGAGTCCTCCCGCTCAGTCGTGAGAACCCCTCGAATCCTTCCCCGGCCCGTCACCGTTGCTCCAAATGCGACGATCAAGAAGCGGAGGTGTCTAGCGCCTCGAAGCGCAGGTCAACGGCGGCGAGCACCTGTATCGATCCCGGTACCGATTCGGCAAACCCTTGCAGTCTGGGCGAGGAAGCTTGTCGTGTTCCGCCCGCCGGGAGATAAGGTCCGTCGCCATGCGAGCACTTCGCCGGTTCACCGTCCGAGCCAGCCTCCCGGAGCCGTTGTCCTTCCTGGGCACGCTCGCCACCAACCTGCGCTGGACCTGGCACCCGCCGACACAGGACCTCTTCGCGTCGGTCGACCCCCAGGTCTGGTCCGAGGTCGGTGGCGATCCGCTGCGCCTGTTGTCCGTGGTGTCGCCCGAGCGGCTCGACCGGCTCTCCCGGGACGAGCAGTTCCTGTCGCACGCCCGTGCGCTGGCCGACGACCTCGACCGCTACACGCGGGGACCCCGGTGGTTCCAGCGGAGGCAGGAGGAGGTGCAGGCGCGTCGCGAGCACGGGAACTTCGAGTTGTCGCCGCTCCCGTCGGCCATCGCCTACTTCTCGATGGAGTTCGGCGTCACCGAGGCGCTGCCGAACTACTCGGGCGGGCTCGGCGTGCTGGCGGGCGACCACCTGAAGGCGGCGTCCGACCTCGGGGTGCCGCTGATCGCGGTCGGGCTGCTCTACCGCTCCGGCTACTTCCGCCAGTCCCTCTCGCTCGACGGCTGGCAGATCGAGCACTACCCGGTGCTCGACCCGCGCGCGCTGCCGCTCGAACTGCTGACCGAGCCGTCCGGCGCGCCGATCCTGGTGCACGTGGCCATGCCGGGTGACCGGGTGCTGCGCGCCAAGATCTGGAAGGCGCAGGTCGGGCGGATCCCGCTGCTCCTGCTCGACTCCGACGTCGAGGAGAACGACGAGGACCTGCGCGGTGTCACGGACCGGCTCTACGGCGGCGACCAGGACCACCGCATCCGGCAGGAGATCCTCGCGGGCATCGGCGGGGTCAGGGCCGTGCGCACCTACTGCGAGCTGACCGGTCACGCGAAGCCCGAGGTGTTCCACACCAACGAGGGCCACGCGGGTTTCCTCGGGCTGGAGCGCATCCGCGAGCTGACCACGACCGAGGGCCTCGACTTCGACCAGGCGCTCGCCGCGGTGCGCGCGGGCACGGTGTTCACCACGCACACGCCCGTGCCGGCGGGCATCGACCGGTTCCCGGTCGACCTCGTGCAGCACTACTTCGGCTCCGAGACCCTGCTGCCGGGCGTGAGCACGCAGCGGGTCCTCGCGCTGGGCGCCGAGGACAACCCCGGCCTGTTCAACATGGCGCACATGGGTCTGAGGCTGGCTCAGCGCGCGAACGGCGTCTCCAAGCTGCACGGCGAGGTCAGCCGCGACATGTTCCGCGGCCTGTGGCCGGGCTTCGACACGACCGAGGTGCCGATCCGCTCGGTCACCAACGGCGTGCACGGCCCGACGTGGGCGGCGACCGAGATGTCCAAGCTGCTCGGCGAGACCGAGGAGTCGGGCATCGGGATGCGCGGCTTCGAGCCCGTCACCGACACCCGGCTCTGGGAGCTGCGGACGGAACTGCGCGGCAGGCTCGTCGACGAGGTCCGCCGCCGCGTCCGCGCGTCGTGGTTGCAGCGCGGCGCGTCGGAGCTGGAGCTGGGCTGGACCGACTCCGTGTTCGACCCGGACGTGCTGACCGTGGGCTTCGCCCGCCGCGTCCCGACCTACAAGCGGCTCACGCTGATGCTGCGCGACCCGGAGCGGCTGCGCGCGATGCTGCTGCACCCGGAGCGCCCGGTGCAGCTCGTCGTCGCGGGCAAGTCGCACCCGGCCGACGACGGCGGCAAGGCGCTGATCCAGCAGATCGTCCGCTACGCCGACGAGGCCGGCGTGCGGCACCGGATCGTGTTCCTGCCGGACTACGACATGTCGATGGCCCGCTACCTGTACTGGGGCTGCGACGTCTGGCTGAACAACCCGATGCGCCCGCTGGAGGCGTGCGGCACGTCCGGCATGAAGTCCGCGCTGAACGGCGGCCTCAACCTGTCCATCCGCGACGGTTGGTGGGACGAGCTGTACGACGGCAGCAACGGCTGGGCCATCCCGACCGCCGACGGCGTGCACGACCCGACCCGCCGCGACGACCTGGAGGCGACCGCTCTGTACGAGCTGCTCGGCAACCAGGTCGCGCCGCTGTTCTACGACCGCGGCGAGGACGGCACGCCGACGCAGTGGCTCGCGATGGTCCGGCACACGCTGGCGTCGCTCGGCCCGGCCGTGCAGGCGTCGCGGATGGTGCGCGAGTACGTGGAGACGCTCTACGCGCCCGCCGCCGCGTCGGCCGACTCGGTCGTGGGCGAGGGCTTCCGCGGCGCGAAGGAACTGGCGGACTACCGCCAGCGGCTGCGCGAGGCGTGGCCGCGCGTGCGGGTGCTCGACTCGGAGCTGAACGTCAACGGGCACCCGACGCCGGTGCTCGGCAGCCTGGTGACGGTCCGCGCGCTGGTCGAGCTGGCCGGTCTGGAGCCGTCCGAGGCGGACGTCCAGGTCGTGCTCGGCAAGGTCGGCGACGGCGACGAGCTGCACGACCTCGTGACCGCGCCGATGAACTACGCGGGCAACGGCAACTACGAGGTCGAGGTGCCGCTGCCGCACGCGGGCACCCTCGGCTACACCGTGCGGATCCTGCCGCGCCACGACCTGCTCGCCTCGCCCGCCGAGCTGGGCAAGGTCGTCCTCGCGGGCTGACCCGCTCCTCCGGGGTGTCCGGTCGTGGTGGTTCACGACGACCGGACACCCCGATGTGGTCGTTCCTCCGCCGCTGAGTCGTCGGCGAACCCAGGTCGACCCGCCCGCCGCCTGCCCGCGCCTCCCGGCGGTCTGCCGGGTTGTCCACCGCCGAGGTGGGCGTCGCGGTCGCGTGCGGGCCCCGTCGGCTCACTCCGCTCACTCTGCGCTGATCACGATCCGGTCACGCGAATCAGTACAAGCGGTGAACTGGGCCGGCTTCCCGCGTCGCTCCGGCCGGGCGCCTGGCGGAGTGAGGCCCGGCTGTCGCCATGGGTGACGGTGAAGGGGAGTGGTCACCCGGTCGTGCGGTCACGCTGGGGCGATAGGGACATCCGCACGTTCTCACGCCACTCTCCGCAGTGGACCAATCGACTCGCCGCGCGCTGGTCGCCCTCACCCGCCAGTCTGGTGAACTGCTGCTTGCTCCGGTTTCTCGTTCGTGTCCACGCTTTCGTGTCGTGACCACCCGGCACCGTGACCGCTCGATTGTGCGACACATTCTCCACTCGACCGATCCGTGAGTAATCTGCGAGAGGTCCGAGAGGCTGGACGGAAAAGCAACGGCAAGTAATCATCAATGCCCATCCGTTTCCGCGAAGCCCGCAAAAATCATTTCGCAGTGGCGAGGAGTGCCGTTCCATGATCAGAAGAGCCATCGGCGTCGGGAACATCGACCCCGTCCGGTCCCGGCGCCACCTCGTCGACTAGCGAGCGGTCCCGGCCGGAACCGGACCCGTCGGACGACGGGTGCGGGGCACCCGCTGTCGAACGGTTCGGTCGGGCGCGGTCGAACCGCAGGGCCGCGGGAGGTCCCGGCCGGCCGGGGTTCGCCGTCGTTCCCCGACGCCCTCGATGATCATCTGACGTTCAGCCGGGCCGCGGTGCCCACGACCCGCGGCAGCCACCCGGCCAGCGAGGTGGCCTCGGCCAACACCGTTCGGGCGGCGCCGTTGTCGCCGCCCGCCATCAGCGCCCGAGCCACGGTCGCCAGCGAATCGGCCCGTCCGAGAACCTCTTCGGCCCCGTCGGCGCTCTCCCGGCCCAGCCGCGCGGCCTCGGCCGCGTCGCCCCGCAGCAGGGCCAGTTGTGCCAACGTCCCCGCCAGCCGGTACCTGGGCAGGCCGAACCCGATGGCCGCGTCCACGGCACGAGCGGCGGCGGGCACCCCGACGGCGGGCGGCAGCAGTCCGGCCTCGGCCGCCGACGCGGTGGCGCTCGCCATCGACGCCATCAGCTGCGCGCGGTCCCGGTCCTCCAGGTCGTCCCGCCCCACGGCACCGCTGACCACCTGCAACGCCTCCACGTACCGCCCGGCCGCCGTGTGCACGAGCACCTGGGCCGACGTCGTCATCAGCAGGTCCGGGTGCGCCGCGACCACGGTGGACAGCGCGGCGGTTGCCTGGTCGAGGTCGCCCGCGCGCACCGCGTCGGCCACCTCGCTCACCATCGGCGACGCGTCCATCTCCGCCGCCTCCCGCCCCGACAGCCGAGGCAGCGAGAACACGTACCAGCCGGGCGACGTCGTGGCCGCGCTCCGCCGTGGCCACAGTTCGTGCGCGAGGCACGCCGTCGCCCCCACCGCGACCCCGAACGGGCCGATCAACCACGCGCCGACGACCACGCCGACCGCCACCAGTGCCGACGTCAGACCGGTCAGCCACAGCCGCCGCCGCACGGGGCTGCGCACCGACCGCGCCCCGACCCGGACCACGACGGGCAGGGCGCACAGCGCGATCCGCAACCGGGGCGTCGACCACGCGCGCAGCTCACGGCCCACGCCGAAGATCACGTACCGGACGCGCAGCCGCCAGAGCAGCACACCGAGCAACGTCCCGACCTGGAACGCGGCCAGTTCCAGCAGGAGTCCCCCGAGCGCGCCGAGCACCCCGACGACCCCGTCGCCCCGGACGAGAACGACGACGACCACCGCGACCGCGAGCAGCGGTCCGGACCTGAGCAGCTTCACAGCTCCGGGACGCTACGTGACCGCTTGCGTCCCGCCCTCGCGAACGGGCAGGCCCGCGGCCGCCCACGCGCGGAAACCACCGACGAGGTCGGTCGCCTTCGGCAGTCCGATCCGCTGGAGGTCGCGCGCGGCGAGACTGGACGAGTAGCCCTCGTTGCACAGGACGACCACCGTGGTGTCGGCCGTGAAACCGGGCAGCCGGAAGTCGCCCTCCGGGTCGAGCCGCCACTCCAGGACGATCCGCTCCACCGGGATGGAACCGGGGATCTCCCCGTCCGCCACCCGGTTGTGGAGGGGCCGGGTGTCGATGATCAGCGTGTCGCCGTCCTTGATCGCGTCCAGCTCCTGCGGCGTGACCCGGTCCAGGTGCGCTCGCGCCTCGGCCAGGTAGGTGTCGACGGCGCTCACGGGCCCTCCAGGTCTGCCAGTTCGCGCAGCCGTTCCAGCGGGAGCCGGAGCGCGGGGAGCGGGGGGATCACGGTCGGGATGTCGGCCAGGCTCGCGTACTCCCTGGTCGGGACCAACGGCGGCGAGTAGGCGTGCACGCTGGCCGCACCGACGGTCCCGTTGTTGCGCACCTCGTGCGCCCGCCCCGACCCGAACCCGATGGACGCACCCGTGGGCCGCCGAGCGCCACGGATCGGACCGGCCGGGTACCGGTAGTTCTCCTCCAGCTCACCCGTGAGGACGGTGAACGAACCGGAAGCGCCACCGTGGTCGTGCGGCTCGGTCCGCTGTCCGGGCAACCACGACAACAACCACAACTCGACGCCTTCGGTGAGCCCCAGCCGGGCCCACCAACGCTGAGCCGGGTCGAAGTCGAGGATGTCGAGCAGCGGGGACGTCAACTCGCCGGCGACGAACGAGGTCAGGTCGCGCAGTTCGCGCGGCGACCACAGCTCGCGCTCGGGGTGGATGATGTCGCGGAGAAGGCGGACGTCCAGGGCTGGGTGCAGGTCGGCATGGACGAAGGTGGCAGTCAACGTGTGCTCCTGAGGGCTACTGGTGTGAACGGGTAGCGGTCAAGACGCGACACGGACCTAGCGGAGGCCGCGTCGCGTCCCGCTACAGCCGCACGACGCCACCAGCAGGAGGTCGATCGTGCGGTCGCACCAGGTGATGAGGGAGCGCTCCACGCTGTGATGCTGTCACGGATGAGTGGAGGAAGGCTCGGGCGTCCCAGGGGTTGATAATGGCTCTGAGGCCGAGCTAACCACCCGGCGGGAGCAGGTCAGGAGAAGGAGAAGGGCGCGGGAAGGAAAAAGACGGGCGGGATGGAGAGGCCGGAGGAGTGGGCCGGCTGACTGGGCTGGCTGACTGGGGCGGGGAGTTCGGGCTTGCTTGAGTGAGTGAGTGAATTGGGTTGGGACGCAGGTCTCGGGACCACGACACCGCTGAACCTGCGCGAGATGAGCCACTCAGGTGTTGGACCGACCAACGCGCAAGGGGCTCAGCCACGCCTCTCGCGCAAGCCGAACCCACCCAACTCTCGGACCGATCAACGCGCAAGGGACTCAACCCCGGACCCACGAGGGCACCGGCGAAGCGGACCCACCCAACCCGCCCACAACGCCCCCTCCCCCCGAACCCCCCCGGCCGCCCGCTCCACCCCAACCCTCATCGTTGATCCCGGTTTGTCAAGGCATCTTTCCCGCCTTGACAAACCGGGATCAACGATCGAGACGATGACAGGAGCGGCGGACCACGCCCCTAGTTGGGCGCCCGAAGCAGCAGCAGCGAATGCCCGGCCACGGTCACCCTCGACCCAGCGGGCAACAAGCCGGGCGTCGCAGGCGACCCGTCGGCGGTGGTCGTGTCCAGCACGGGCTCGAAGTGCGCCCCGTACTCCGCGGGCGGCAGCACCACCTCGATCGAATCCGCCCCGGCGTGCAGCAGCAGCAGCCAGGAGTCGTCCGAGACCAGCTCCCCCTCCCGAGACCGGGACAGCGAGTTCGACCCGTCGATCCACATCCCCAGCGTGCGCCGACCCTCGTCGAACCAGTCCGTCTCCGCCATCTCCTCCCCGTCCGGCCGCAGCCACACCAGGTCGGGCTCGCCGGACGCCGTGGTGCGGCCCTCGAAGAACTCCGGCTGCCGCAGCGCCGGGCTGTCGGCGCGCAGGGTGATCACGCGGCGGGCGAAGGCGAGCATCGACGTGGCGTCGTCCGCGAGCTTCCAGTCGACCCACGAGGTGTCGTCGTCGATGCAGTAGGCGTTGTTGTTGCCGCCCTGGGTGCGCCACAGCTCGTCGCCCGCCACGATCATGGGGGTGCCGGTGGACAGCAGGAGCGTGGCGAACAGGTTGCGGGCCTGCTTGGCGCGGAGCACGAGGATGCCGGGCGCGTCGGTCTCGCCCTCGACGCCGCAGTTCCACGAGCGGTTGTCGTTGGTGCCGTCGCGGTTGTCCTCGCCGTTGGCCTCGTTGTGCTTGCCGTTGTACGAGACGAGGTCGCGGAGCGTGAAGCCGTCGTGCGCCGTGATGAAGTTGATCGACTGCCACGGGCGGCGCAGGTCGTCGGCGTACAGGTCGGAGGAGCCGGACAGGCGGTACGCGAGGTCGCGGACGCCGGTCGCGCCGCGCCAGAAGTCGCGGACGGTGTCCCGGTAGCGGCCGTTCCACTCGGCCCACTGGACGCCGAAGTCGCCCACCCGGTAGCCGTCGCCGGTGGCGTCCCACGGCTCCGCGATGAGCTTGCAGCGGGACAGGATCGGATCGGTGGTGATGGCCGTGAGCAGCGCGGAGTTGCGGTCGAAGTAGCCGCCGCCCGGCCTGCCCAGCGTGCTGGCGAGGTCGAAGCGGAAGCCGTCCACGCCCAGCTCCGTCGCCCAGTACCGGAGCGAGTCCGTGACCAGCCGCACCACCTGCGGCGACGCGGCCTCCAGGGTGTTGCCGCAGCCGGTGATGTCGAGCGTGCCGCCGCCCGCGACGTGCAGGTAGTAGCCGGGCGCGTCCAGGCCGCGGAACGACAGGGTCGGCCCGTCCGGCCCGCCCTCGCAGGTGTGGTTGAACACGACGTCGATCAGGACCTCGATGCCCGCCGCGTGCAGGGCGGCGACCATCGTGCGGAACTCCTCCACCTCGTGGCCCTGCTCGCTCGCGTAGGCCGGGTGGGGGGCGAAGTAGCCGAGCGGCGAGTAGCCCCAGTAGTTGTGCCTGCCCTCGCGCATCAGCGCGGGCTCGTCGATGAAGGCGTGGACGGGGAGGAGTTCGACCGTCGTCACGCCGAGGCGCACCAGGTGCTCGACCACGGCCGGGTGGGCCAGGCCGAGGTAGGTGCCGCGCAGGTGCTCCGGCACGTCCGGGTGCCTGCGGGTGAAGCCGCGGACGTGGAGCTCGTAGATGACGGCTTCCTCGAACGGCACCTCGGGCTTGATGCCGGTGTCCGGACCGCCGGGCGAGGTGACCACCGAGAGCGGCACGTGGCCGAGCGAGTCGACGACCGACGGCGGGCCCGTCATCGGGTCGCCCACGTAGCCGAGAGCGGCGTCCAGGTCGGTGAGCAGGCCCGAGACGCGCTTCGCGTACGGGTCGAGCAGCAGCTTGGCCGGATTGCCCCGCAGACCGCGGGACGGGTCGTACGGGCCGTGGACGCGGTAGCCGTAGCGCTGGCCGGGGGTCACGCCCGCCACCAGGCCGTGCCAGACGCCGAACGTCCGCTCGGTGAGCTCGATCCGGGTTTCCGTCCCGTCGTCGCTGATCAGGCACACCTCGACCGCCTCGGCGGACGGCGCGGACACGGCGAACCGGACGCCCCCCGCCTCGGGGTGGGCGCCCAGTGGGAACGGTCGGCCTGCGAGCACGGGTGAGTGGGCTGCCATACCTAGATCCTGACAGGCCGGACCGACAATCGGCGCGTGAGCGAGGCCTCCTCCGGGCGTGGTCGGCCGAGTTCATCCATGTCGGCTAACCGGCGGCGACCAGGCTCCACCCGTCGTCCAGACGCACCCCGCCGCACCCCCACCGGGGGGCGGTCGGAAACAATGGCCGTGTGACCGACCACGGGGCGAGGCAGGGCACTGTGCAGAGTTCGGAAGTCGACGTGACCGATCTGGTCGTCCACATGGCCGGTGTCGCCGTGCGGCGTGGCAAGACCACGCTGGTGGGCGACATCGACTGGAGTGTCGAGCTGGACGAGCGCTGGGTGGTGCTCGGGCCGAACGGCGCGGGCAAGACCACCCTGTTGCGCCTGGCCAGCGCGGAGCTGCACCCGAGCAAGGGCAAGCTGCACCTGCTGGGTGAGCGGATCGGCAAGACCGACGTGCGCGAGCTGAAGCCGCGCATCGGGCTGTGCTCCGCGGCGCTCAACGGGCGGGTCCCGGCGGACGAGAAGGTCGTCGACGTCGTGGTCAGCGCGGGCTACGCGGTGCTCGGCCGCTGGCGCGAGGAGTACGACGTCACGGACACGACCCGCGCCAAGGAGCTGCTGGGCACGCTCGGCATCGAGCACCTGTCCGACCGCACCTACGGCACGCTGTCGGAGGGCGAGCGGAAGCGGACCCTGATCGCCAGGGCGCTGATGACCGACCCCGAGATGCTGCTGCTGGACGAACCGGCGGCCGGGCTCGACCTGGGCGGTCGCGAGGACCTCGTGGCCCGGCTGTCCGAGCTGGCGATGGACCCGGACGCGCCCGCGATGGTGCTGGTCACCCACCACGTGGAGGAGATCCCGCCGGGCTTCACGCACGTGCTGCTGCTGCGCGAGGGCGGCGTCGTCGCGCAGGGGCTGCTCGACGACGTGCTGACCGAGGAGAACCTGTCGGCGACGTTCGCGCAGCCCCTGGAGCTCCAGCGGTCGGGTGACCGGTACTTCGCGCGCCGCAAGGCGGTGTGACCGGTGGTCGACCCCGAGGTGCGGGTGCCGCCGATCGTCGACCTGACCAAACCGAACGACGCGCGGGTCTACGACTACCTGCTCGGCGGCGCGCACAACTTCGCCGTCGACCGCGAGCTGGCCAAGCAGGCCGTGGCCGCGATGCCGATCATCCGGCAGGTGGCGCTGGCCAACCGCGCGTTCCTGCACCGGGTGGTGCGGGTGTGCGTGCACGCGGGCGTCCGGCAGTTCCTCGACCTCGGGTCGGGCATCCCCGGCGTCGGCAACGTGCACGAGGTCGCGCAGGCCATCGACCCCCGCTGCAAGGTCGCCTACGTCGACCTGGACCCGGTGGTGCACGCCCACGGCCAGCTGATCCTCGCGGACACGCCGAACACGGCGCTGATCAACGCCGACCTGCTGGACGCGCCCGCGGTGCTGGGTCACGGCGCGGTGCGCGGGCTGCTGGACTTCGACGAGCCGATCGCCGTGCTGGCGCTGCTGTCGCTGCACTTCGTGCCGGACGACCGCGACCCGGAGGGCGCGCTGGCCGCGTACCGGGACGCCGTCCCGGTCGGCAGCCTGCTCGCGCTGAGCCACCCGACGCCGGACCCGACGTTCGAGGGTCTGGACGAGGCGGTGGACCTGTTCGAGCAGGAGTACCTGGCGCCCGCGATCCGCGGCTACGACCGGTTCCTGCGGTTCTTCGACGGGTTCGAGCTGCTGGAGCCCGGCATCACGACGCTGACGCACTGGCGGCCCGACCGCGAGGGCGCCGAGGAGGTGCCCGTCCACGGCGGGCTCGGAGTCAAGTCGAGCCGGTGACTACCGGGCGGTAACCTGCCTGCTGTCCGGCAGTGCTGAAGACCTGGTCGAGGAGGACCTGTGGCTGAGTTCGTCACGCTGGAAGTCGACGGCGGCATCGGCACCATCCGGTTGGCCCGCCCGCCGATGAACGCGCTGAACAAGCAGGTCCAGGACGAGGTCCAGGCCGCCGCGCGGGAGGCGACCGAGCGCTCGGACGTGTACTCGGTGATCGTCCACGGCGGCGAGAAGGTGTTCGCCGCGGGCGCGGACGTCAAGGAGTTCGCGACGATGACGCACGCGGAGATCACCGCCCGCGCGTGGTCGCTGTCGTCGGCGCTGGGCTCGGTCGCGGACATCCCGAAGCCGACGGTCGCGGCCATCACCGGCTACGCGCTGGGCGGCGGCTTCGAGATCGCCCTCGGCTGCGACCGGCGGATCGCGGGCGACAACGCGAAGCTCGGCCAGCCCGAGATCCTGCTGGGCATCATCCCCGGCGGTGGCGGCACGCAGCGCCTCGCGCGGCTGATCGGTCCGAGCAGGACGAAGGACCTGATCTACACGGGCCGGTTCGTCACGGCCCAGGAGGCGCTCGCCATCGGCATGGTGGACGAGGTCGTCGCACCCGACGACGTGTACTCGGCGGCGCAGCGGTGGGCGGGCCAGTTCGTCAACGGCCCCGTCCTCGCCTACGCCGCGGCGAAGGCCGCCATCGACGGCGGCCTGGACACCGACCTGACCAGCGGTCTGAAGCTGGAGAGCCACCTGTTCGCCGCGCTGTTCGCCACCGAGGACCGCGCGGTCGGCATGAAGTCGTTCATCGAGAACGGTCCCGGAAAGGCCAACTTCAGTGGCAAGTGACCCCGCTTCCCCCGATCCGACACCACAGCCCCACGCGACCGTCGAGCAGATGGAGGCGGCGTGGAAGGACCCCAAGCTCGCCAACGTGCTCTACCACGACTGGGAAGCCGGTACGTACGACGAGAAGTGGTCCATCTCCTACGACGAGCGCTGCATCACCTACGCCACGGACCGCTTCCGCGCGGTCTCGGGCGGGGTCGGTCCGTACGAGACCGCCCTGGAGCTGGGCTGCGGCACGGGCTTCTTCCTGCTGAACCTGATGCAGGGCGGTGTGATCAAGAAGGGTTCGGTGACGGACCTGTCGCCGGGCATGGTCGAGGTCGCGCTCCGCAACGCCGAGAACCTGGGCCTGCCGGTCGACGGCCGCGTGGCCGACGCCGAGCGGATCCCGTACGACGACAACACGTTCGACCTCGTCATCGGGCACGCGGTGCTGCACCACATCCCGGACGTCGAGGCGGCGATGCGGGAGGTCCAGCGGGTCCTCAAGCCCGGTGGGCGCTTCGTGTTCGCGGGCGACCCGACGAACATCGGCAACTTCTACGCCCGCAAGCTGGGCCAGCTCACCTGGTGGCTCACCACGAACGTCACCAAGGTGCCCGTGCTCACCGACTGGCGCCGCCCGCAGGAGGAGCTGGACGAGTCCTCCCGCGCCGCGGCCCTCGAAGCGGTGGTGGACCTGCACACGTTCGACCCCGGTGACCTGGAGCGCACGGCTCGCGCGGCGGGCGCCCGCGAGGTCAGGGCGGTGACGGAGGAGCTGTCGGCCGCGCTGTTCGGCTGGCCCGTCCGCACCTTCGAGGCCGCCGTGCCGAAGGGCAAGCTGGGCTTCGGCTGGGCGATGTTCGCCTACCGGAGCTGGCAGCGGCTGTCGTGGCTGGACGAGAACGTGCTCGCCAAGGTGCTGCCGCGCGAGGTGTTCTACAACGTCTCGATCACCGGTCGCAAGCCCCTCTAGGTGGGCTACCGGTTCTCCCTCGCCGACGTGGCGCACCTGCGTTCCGACGCCGGGTGCGCCGCGGTGGCCGAGGTGGCGGAACTGCCGCTGACCGACCGGCTGGCCGCCGTGACGGCCGCGCGCCGGATCGCGGGCGACGGGTTCGCGGCGGTGCTGGAAACGGTGCTGCTGCGCCGGAAGGCCGAGGCCAAGATCGACGGCTCGGGCGGCTGGCTGTTCACCGACGACGCCCTCCAGCAGGCCACGGCCTCACCGGTCGGACGGCACCGGGCGGCGCGGTTCGCCGGTCGCGTCGTGCACGACGTGACGTGCTCGATCGGCGCGGACCTCGTGGAGCTGGCGCGCGTGGCCGACCGGTGCGTCGGCTCCGACCTGGACCCCGTGCGGCTGGCGATGGCGCGGAACAACTGCGGGCCGTCCCAGCCGCTGCTGCGGGCGGACGCCCTGACCCGCGTGTCACGGGCCTCCGCCGTCACGGCCGACCCGGCCCGCCGGGACTCGGCCGGGCGGCGGACGTGGAAGCCGTCGGACTTCCTGCCCCCGCTGGACGAACTCGCCGACACCTACGCGGGCGTGGACCTGGCCGTGAAGTGCGCGCCGGGCATCGACTTCGCCGTGGCCCCGTGGGCCGACGAGGTCGAGCTGGTGTCGCTGGACGGCGGGGTGCGCGAGGCGTGCCTGTGGACGCGCGGGCTCGCCACGCCGGGTGTGACCAGGCGGGCGACCGTGCTGCGCCAGGGCAGTCCGGAGTGGACGATCACCGACGCCGAGCCGGACGACTGCCCGGTGCGCGCACCCGGTGAGTGGATCGTCGACCCGGACGGCGCGGTCGTGCGGGCCGGACTGGTCCGGCACTACGCCGCGCGCCACGGGCTCGGCCAGCTCGACGAGCGGATCGCCTACCTGACCGGGGACGAGCCGCCGCCGGGCATCCGGGCGTTCCGCGTCGTCGAGCACGGGCACTACGCGGAGAAGTCGCTGCGCGCCGTGCTGCGCAAGCACGACGTCGGACGGCTGGAGATCCTGGTGCGCGGCCTCGACGTCGACCCGAACGCGCTCCGGCGCAGGCTGAAGCTGTCCGGCGCGGCCGAGGCCACGGTCGTGCTGACCAGGATCGGCAGCGGCCCCGTCGCGATCCTCTGCCGCGCCGAACGGACCTAGGGCTCCAGTTCCCCGATCCCGGACCGGGACGTCGTCAGGTGCTCGTCCGCCTCCACGACGGTGTCGCGCACCTCGACGCCCGCGGCGACAACGGCACCCGGCAGCACGACCGACCGGTGCACCACCGCTCCCGGCTCGACCACGCAGCCGGGGAACAGCACGCTGCCCCGCACGTCGGCCCCCGCGGGCAGGTCGCCCGCCACGAGGTTGCCGCCGATCCGCCGGGGCGCCGGACCACCGAGGGTGTTGGGTGCCCGCAGCGCCTCCGGGTGGTCGATCAGCCCGAGCTGGCCCGAGTGGTAGCGCTCGACCGTGCCGATGTCGGCCCAGTAGCCGGTGACCGGGTGGGCGAGCACCTTGCGGCCGGTGGCGATCATGGCGGGCAGCACGTCGCGGCTGATGTCGTGCTGCCACCCGTCCACGCCCAGCGCCGCCAGCTCGTCCAGCACCTTCACCAGAGCGTCGACGCGGAACAGGCAGAACGCGGTGAAGACCAGGTCCGACGTGGGGTTCGGCGGCTTCTCCACCAGCCGCCGCACGGTCAGGTCGTCGTTCACCTCGACCATGCCGAACAGCGTGACGTACCGGCGTTCGATGGCCTGCACGCCGATCGTCACGTCGGCGCCGCTCTCGCGGTGCGCGGCCAGCATCGGCCCGTAGTCGTAGGAGTAGACGTGGTCCGCGTGCTGCACCAGCAGGTCGCGGGCGCCCGGCGCGAACAGGTGCTCCGCGTTGGAGATCAGCGCGTCGGCCGTGCCCAGCTCCGGCGCGCGCTCCGGCAGCGGACCGGTGAACGACGGGTCGCGCACGAGGTCGTCGTGCGGTCCGAAGTGGACCTTCAGCGCCGTGCCGTCCCAGCTCCGCAGCAGGTGGTCGATGAGGTCGCGCTCGCGGTGCAGCGACATCAGCACCAGCTCGGGGATGCCGGACCGCAGCGCGTTGTCCACGCTGAAGTCGACCAGCCTGCACGAGGCCGCGTAGGGGACGAGGGGTTTGCACGTCCTCGCGGTGAGCGTCCCCATGCGCTCGCCGAGCCCGCCGGCCAGCAGCGCGGCCCTGACGTCGTCCATCACCACGTCCTCCCCTGCGGTTCGCGTTCCGGGAGCAGCGGGCGCAGCAGCCGCACCGAGTTGGCGACGCTCTGCTGCCTGGGCAGCAGCGCGTCCTCGTGCTCGACGTACAGCACGCCGCGGAAGCCCTCGTCGAGCAGCGCGGCGACCACGCCCGGCCACGGCAGGTCACCGGAACCCAGCGAGCGGAACCGGATCGCCGGACCTGGCCCGTAGCGGGACCAGCCCGCGCCGGTCGGCCGGTCGGTCCCGGTCCAGCGCTGGAGGTCCTTGGCGTGCGCGGCCCCGAGCCGGGTACCCCAGCCGCGCACGACCGACACCGGGTCGTAGCCGACCGCCGCGAGGTTCGCGACGTCCAGGCACAGGTCCACGTCGGCCGCGTCCAGCAGGGCCCGCGTGCTCTCCGGGTCGTAGGCCACCTGCTTCGGGTGCGGTTCCACGAGCACCCGCACCCCGTGCTCCCGCGCCAGCTCCAGCACCGGCTCGGCCGCCTCGACCCACGCCCGCACGTTGTCGGCCCAGGAGACGTCGCTGTGCCACCAGGACAGCCACCGCGACAGGTCGGGGACGCCGAACATCAGCCGCGCCTGGCGCGCGCCGAGGTCGGCGGCGATCCGGATCGCGTGCTCCGCGTGCCGCAGCGCGTGCGCCCGCTTCTCGTCCGGCGGCCCGGTCAGCACCGGATCGGTGTGCGGGCCGTGCGGCCCCAGCAGGAGCTGGGTGTCGCGGCTGTTGCTGACGCACGTCACGGCCAGGCCCGCCACGGCCTCGCGCAGCTCGGACCGGTACTCCGCGTCGGCCGCCCAGCGGTCGGCGTCCACCAGCCCCGACGTGGTGTCGGTGGGCAGGTCGACCGCGTCCACGCCGCTCGTGCGAGCCGCGTCCAGCGCGTCGGACAGGCTCCCGCCGCCCCACGCGGCCAGGCACAGCCCGAGCGCGACGGGCCCGGTGGTCGTGGCGGGCACCGCCACCGCGGAGCGCGGGGGAGCGGCCAGCTCCAGCGTCCACGCGCAGTCGTCCAGCGCCCAGTCCGGCACGCCGGCCGTCAGCGCGGCCTCGATCGTCGCGTTCGGATCGGTCACGGCGACGACCTCGCCCAGCACCTCGCCGCGGAACTCCGTCAGGAACTCCGGGCAGCCGAGGAACACACCGCCCCCGGCCGCCACGGTCCACTCGCCCTCGAGGCCCGCCGCCGCGGCGGCGGCACGAACCCCGAGACCGAGTTCGCCGATCGCGGCGGTGACCAGGTCGCCCGCCACGGCGTCGTCGTCCAGCCACGCCCGGCACACCACGGGTGCCAGCGCGGCCACGGCCGCCTTCGGGAACGCCCGCCGCGCGAGGTCCCGCGCGGTCGCCACCCCGAAGTGCTTCGTCAGCACCGTGTCCGGTCCCCGGCCGTCGAGCGCGCGCACGGCGGCGCGCAGCCCGGACAGGCCGAGGTCGTACGCGCTGCCCTCGTCGCTGCCGAGGTACTCGCAGCTCCCGACCCGCACGGCGGGGGAGCGGCCGTCGCTCGCCAGGAAGCCGGAACCGGTGCCGCACACGACCGCGACACCCCGCCCGGACAGCGGCGGGGCCACCAGCCACGGCAGGGCGTCGTTGGACACGACGAGCCGCCCGCGCAGGCCCGCCCGTTCGGCGGTCCGGCGCAGGCGTTCCAGCTCCGACCCCGGATCACGGGGGTCCACCGTGGCCGTGGCGATCCAGCCCTCACCGGCCCGGCCGCCCAGCGAGGCGGCCAGGTCGGTGAACACGGTCCGCAGCACGGCGTCCGCCGCCTCGGTGCCGCTCGCCGCCGGGTTGACCGACCCGTACCGGCGCCTGCCGCCGGGGCCGGTCGTCGCGGTCCCGGTCCCGCCGGCGTCAATGGTCCACAGCGGGCTCACAGCCGCTCCCTCGTCAGCGCCTCCCGCACCTCGGCGGAGGTGACGTCCTCCACGATGGCCGTCGTGCCCAGCTCCACCGGTAGCACGAACCGCAGGCTGCCGTCCCGGATCTGGCGGATCTTCGCCAGCGCCCCGAGGACGTCGTCGACGTCGACCTCGACCCCGAGGTCCGCCAGCGAGACGGGCAGTCCGAGCTTCCTGATCAGCGCCACCACCCGGTCGGCCGTCGCCGGGTCGACCACCCCGCGCGACCTGGCCACGTCGACCGCGACCGCCATGCCGAACGCGACGGCCTCGCCGTGCAGCACCGGGCCGTAGTCCGTCACGGTCTCCACGGCGTGGCCGACGGTGTGGCCGAAGTTCAGGGGTCTGCGCAGGTCCACCTCGTACGGGTCCCGGCCCACCAGTTCGGTCTTGATGGCGCTGGCGGCGTGCACCAGCACGTCCACCGCGGGCGAGCGGCACTCGACCAGGTCGTCCACGTTCCGCTCGATGTGCTCGAACAGCGCGGGCGAGGCGATCACGGCCTTCTTCACCACCTCGGCGAGCCCGGCCCTCGCCTGCCTGCGGTCCAGGGTCCCCAGGTACTCCAGGCAGGAGATGACCGCCCGCGGCTGGTAGAACGCGCCGACCAGGTTCTTGGCCTGGCTGTGGTCGACGGCGACCTTGCCGCCGATGCCCGCGTCCACCTGGCCCAGCAGCGTGGTCGGCATGTTCACGTACGGCACGCCGCGCATGTAGGCGCTCGCCACCCAGCCGACGGTGTCCGCGATGACGCCACCACCCAGTGCGACCACGACGTCGCGTCGGGCGAAACCTATCTGCGCCAACCAGTCCATCAGCTCGAACGCCGTGGTGGCCGTCTTGCTCTTCTCGCCGCTGGGGATGGACGTCGTGCCCAGGAGCTGGTCGTTCGCCCGCAGCGCCTCGACCACCCGGCCCGCGTGCAGCTCGGCCACGACGTGGTCGGTGATCACGACGGCCCGCCGACCGTCCAGTTCGGCCAGCAGTGTGGCGATCGCACTGTCCACGTCGGGCACCACGTCGATCCGGTAGGCGTCTTCGCGGGTCACCTCGACCCGCACGACGGAAGGCCCGCCGGGCAAGGGGATTCGATCGGTGACCAAGTAGTCGCGACTGTCCATCTGTCTCCTTTCGGGGATCACCCGATAGGCGTCGGTTGGCAGCTCGTCCATCTCGGAGTTACGTTGGGTTCACAAACACTGAACCCAACGTAACCCAATCAGTGAGGGGAGACAGTGTTGGCAAGTCCGCCGCCACCCCGTCCGAACACCAGTGGATTGATCTTCGCGGCCACGAGCTGGGGACTGTTCTGGGGAGGCTGGGCCGGGCTCCTGCCCGAGGTCAAGGACCAGATCGACGCCACCGACTCGGAGTTCGGACTCGCCCTCTTCGGCATCCCGTTCGGCGCTCTGCCCGCCATGGTCATCACCGGAAAACTCGTGTCTCGATTGCGCGAAAGGGCACTGCCGCTTGTACTTTTGGCCTTCGCCGTGGCGTGCGCGCTGCCGGGGTGGACGTACTCGCCGGTGACGTTCGCGGCCTCCCTCGTCTTGATTGGTGCGACGTCCGGGGCCATCGAGGTCGCCCTCAACGCGACCACCGCCGCGCACGAGGCGCGGGACGGCGTCAGGCTCTTCAACAAGGTCCACGCCGCCACCCCGCTCGCGATGGTGGTCGCCGCGCCCTCGGTCGGGCTCGCCCGGCAACTGGGGGCGTCGTCGCGGGAAGTCCTGCTGGTCATCGCCGTGCTGGTCCTGGTGAGCGCCTACCTCGCGGTCGACCGGTCCGGCTGGCGTTCGCAGTCCACTTCGGACTCCACGGTCCGCGCGCGGACCCTGACGCCCCTTTTGGTCTCCTTCGGCCTCGTCGCGGCGATCGTCCTCTTCATGGAGAACGCCGTGGAGCAGTGGGGTGCGATCCACCTGGAGCAGAACCTCGGCGCGGGTCCGCTGCTCGGCAGCGCCGCCCCCGCCGCGTACATGATCGGCCTGGCCGGTGGTCGGATGCTCGCCCAGTGGCAGGGAGAACGCTTCTCCGGCCTCACGGTGGTGGTGTTCGGCAGCGTCCTGGGCGCGTTCGGCCTGGTGCTGGCGGTGGTCACCGAACCGGCCGGTCTGCCCGCCGCGTTCGCGCTCGCCGGGTTCGCGCTGGCGGGGGTCGGGCTGGCACCCGCGGTGCCGACGCTGCTGGGCATGGCGGGCAAGTCCACCGACGACGCGGGCAGGCCCGCCGCGATCACCACCGTCACCACGATCTCCTACCTGGGCTTCCTCGGCAGCCCGCCGCTCGTCGGCCTGCTGGCCGCGAGCTGGGGGCT
This sequence comes from Umezawaea sp., assembly GCF_057122925.1. NCBI lineage: Bacteria > Bacillati > Actinomycetota > Actinomycetes > Pseudonocardiales > Pseudonocardiaceae > Umezawaea > Umezawaea sp. The sequence goes on from NZ_DBNGPQ010000023.1 coordinate 22,903, forward strand.
GTCCACCGCGTTCGCCGTGATCGCGGCGGGCGGCGTGGTGGTCGCCGTCGCCACCGCGCTGCTGCGCGTCCCGAAGCCCGAAGGAGTCGCCGGGTGAGGGCGCTGGTCGTCGGCAGCGGGTTCCTCGGCGCGGCGGTCGGGGCTCGGCTGCGCGCCCTCGACGTGGACCCCGTGGTGGCGTCCCGGCACCGGCCCGCCACGGCCACCTCGCGGGGCCTGCCGTGGCGGGAGCTGGACGTGCGCGACCCCGACGCCTGCCGCGAGGTCGTCGCCGACACGGACGCGCTGGTCGTCGTGCACGGCCCGTCGGACATCACCTGGTGCGAGCGGAACCCGGCCGAGACGGAGGCCGCGCACGCCGGTGGGGCGGCGAACGTCGCCGCCGCCTCCGACGGCCGTCCGGTGCTGCTGATCTCGACCGACAACGTCTTCGACGGCACCCGCCCCAGCAGCGCCGAGACCGACGAGGTCTCGCCCGCGAACGCCTACGGCAGGGCGAAGCTGGCGGCCGAGCGGACGCTGCTCGACACCGGGTCCGCGCTGGCGCTGCGGGTGAGCCTGGTCTACGGCTGGGAACCCGACGGCATCCGGCCGAACTTCTTCACCACCTGCGTCCGGTCGCTGCGCGACGGCAGCGGCGTCGACGTGCCGGACGACCACTGGAACACCCCGGTGCTGGTCGACGACGTGGCCGCGTGGACGGCGGCGCTGCTGCTCGCGGGCCGCACCGGGCTGCTGCACCTGGGCGGGCCCGAGCGGCTGACCCGGTACGCGTGGGCGCGGCGGATCGCGCTCGCGATCGGCGCGGACCCGGCGCTGGTGCGCTCCCAGCCCAGGGCCGAGGGGCACTACGCCAGCCGCCCGGTCAACGCCTGCCTGCACAGCACGAGGGCGCACGAACTCCCCGAACTGGCCGCTCTCGCTCCGCTGGGGGTGGACGCCGGAGCGGTCGTCCTGACCGAGAACGACGTCGTGGAGGACTGAGGACCGATGAGCAAGCACCTGTTCCTGGCCAGCAAGCGCGCGGTCGTCACGTACGCGCCCGACCCCGAGACCGGACTGCTCAAGGCGTGGCTGGCTCCCGGCGGCACCGGCAACGTCGTCGCCGAGCAGGCGGGCTACCTCGACGTGTCGTGGATCGTCAGCGCCGACACCGACGACGACCACCTCGCCTCCGAGCAGAACCCGGACGGGATCGTCACCGAACTCCCGTCCGGCCGCGAGATCACCGTGCACCCGCTGCGGCACGACCGCGAGACGTTCCGGGTCGTGCAGGACTTCCTCACCGCCGAACTCCTGTGGGCGGGCAACAACTACGGCTGGGACAAGTGGACGACGCCGACGTTCGGCGAGGAGACCCGGCAGGCGTGGCGGGCGTTCGACGAGTTCACCGAGGACTACGCCCGCGAGCTGCTGGCCCGCTCCGCCGACGTGGCCGACCCCGTCTACCTGGTGCACGACTACCAGCTCGTCCGCGTGCCCGCGCGGATCAGGGCGCGGCGGCCGGACGCGCCCATCCTGCACTTCGTGCACATCCCGTGGCCGTCGGCGGACTACTGGCGCATCCTGCCCAAGCCGATGCGCACGGGCATCATCGAGGGGATGCTCGCCTCCGACGTGATCGGCTTCTTCGCCGACCGCTGGTCGCGCAACTTCCTGGCGTGCGTGGAGGACCTGTTCCCGGACGCCGTGGTCGACCACGCCGCGAGCACCGTCACGTGGCGCGGCCGGACCTGCCGGGTGCGCACGCAGGTGCTCGGCTACAGCCCGGAGACGTTGCACCGCAGGAACTCCACCATGCCGGAGGGCATCGAGGAGTGGGCCGGTGACCACCGGCTGGTCGTCCACTCCGGACGCACGGACCCGATCAAGAACGGCTGGCGCGCGGTGCGGGCGTTCGTCGAGGCGGTCAAGGCGAACCCGGAACTCGCGGGCACGCGGATGCTGGTGCGGATGAACCCCAACCGCCTCTACGTCGAGGCGAACTCCGACTACGTGCGCCGGGTGGAGGAGGAGGTGGCCGCCGCCAACGCCGCACTGGGCGAGGACACCGTGCGCACCCACTGCGACAACGAGGTCAACCACAGCTTCGGCTGCTTCGAGCGGGCCGACCTGCTCGTCTTCAACTCCACCGTGGACGGCCAGAACCTGAGCGTGTTCGAGGCCCCGCTGGTCAACCGGCGGGACGCCGACGTGATCATGTCGGAGATGCTGGGCGCGGCCGAGGTGCTCTCGGAGGTGTGCCGCTCGGTCAACCCGTTCGACGTGTCCGAGCAGGCCGAGGCCATCGCGGCGGCCCTGCTGGCGTCGCCGGAGGAGCGGGCCGCGTCGGCGTCGAGGCGCCGCGAGGCCGCCGAACCGTGGACGCTGGAGCGCTGGGTCGACACCCAGCTCGGCAGCCTGGGCCTGCGCTGATGCACCCGGTCACCGGGGTCAACCCGAAGGACGACGCCTACTACGAGCTGGGCGACGTGCGGCTGGTGCGCGGCGAGGGCGTCCGCATGTGGGACTCCGAGGGGCGCGAGTACCTGGACTGCGTGTCGGGCACGTTCAACCTGGTGCTGGGGCACAACCACCCCGCCGTGATCGCGGCGATCAAGGGCCAGGCCGACGACCTGGTGTTCGCCAGCTCGTCGTTCCAGACCGACCCGACGAACCGGGTGATGCGGCAGCTGGTCGAGCTGACCCCGCCCAACCTCACGAAGGTCAACCTGCGCAGCTCCGGCGGGTCGACGGCGAACGAGGGCGCGATCAAGATCGCCCAGTGGCACACCGGGAAGCGGGACGTCATCGTCCCGTTCCGCGGGCACGTCGGGCAGACCGTCGCCGCCGCAGGGTGGAACGGCTCGGCGCGCATCCGGGCCCCGTTCCAGCAGCACATGCCGGGCGCGCTGCACGTGCCCGACCCGTACTGCCACCGCTGCTTCTACGCCCAGCGACCGGACAGCTGCGGGAAGCTGTGCGTCGACCGCATCGACGACTTCATCACCTACGCGTCGACCGGCAGCGTGGCCGCGATGATCATCGAGCCGATCAGCGGCGTCGGCGGCAACGTCGTCCCGCCACCGGGCTACCTCCAGCGGCTCAAGGAGTTCTGCGTCGAGCGGGACATCGTGCTGATCTTCGACGAGAACCAGACGGGCCTCGGCCGCACCGGCTCGCTGTTCGCCGCCGACCACTTCGGCGTGGCACCGAACATGATCACGGTCTCGAAGGGCCTCACCGGCAGCGGCCTGCCGCTCGCGGCGATCATCACCGAGGAGGACCTCGTCGGGATGCCGCGCAACCTGCACGGCTTCACCTACGGCAGCCACACGCTGTCCGCGGCCGCCGCCGTGGTGACGCTGGACATCGTGAAGCAGCCCGAGTTCCTGGCCAACGTCCGCGCCACCGGGCAGGTGCTCCTCGACCGGCTCACGGAGTTGAGGGAGCGCTTCGACCTCCTGGACGACGTCCGCGGCGTCGGGCTCATGCTCGGCGTCGAACTGGCCGAACCGGACGGGTCGAAGTCGCCCCGGCTGGCGACGGCGCTCAGCGCCGCCCTCGGCGACCTCGGGGTGATCACGCGGGTGTCCGAGCACGGCCTCGGCAACGTGATCGAGCTGCGGCCACCGCTGGTCCTCACCGTCGACGACGCCCACCTGATCGCCGACCGGTTCGCCGAAGCCCTGGAGACCGTGTGGACCAGCTCGCCGTCGCGCTGACCGCCGAAGGCCCCCGCCTGGTCCACGAACCGCCCGCGCGCGACGGGACGCCCGGCGTCCTGGTGCGCACCGAGCTGATGGGCGTGTGCCGCTCGGACCTCAAGGAGATCACCGGCGTGCGCGGCGGGCCGAGCCAGTTCGGCCACGAACTCGTCGGCGTGGTCGAGGACGGCGTCCTGCCCGTCGGCACGCGGGTCTGCCTCGACCCCAACGTCCCCGTCCGCAGGGGCAGCGGCTTCGCCCGCGCGCTCTGGGTGTCGGGCACCGAGGAGGACCTGGTCCGCGCGCTGCCCCGCGTGCCGGACGGGGTCGGCGCGCGGACGCTGGTGTTCGCCGAGCCCGCCGCGTGCGCCGCGCACTGCGTGGCGATGGCCGAACGGCACGCGGGTGCCCCGCCGCGCACGGTCACCGTGCTCGGCGCGGGCGTGGCGGGCGTGCTGATCGCCGGGCTGATGGACCTCGCGGGCGCGCGCGTGGCGCTGCGCAACCGGGGCCGCGACCGGCTGGACTTCCTGGCCGAACGGGGCGTGCTGCCCTCGGCGGTCGGTCGTGACGTCGAGCCGGACAGCCAGGACGTCGTGGTGGTCGCGACCAGCTTCGTGTTCCCGGACCTGCTGCGCGACGCGCTGGGCCTCGTGCGGCCCGGTGGGGTCGTGATGCTCTACGGCGGCACGAAGGCCGGTGACCGCCTGCCCGACCTCGACTGCGACCTCGACGCGGTGCGGCGCCGGGAGTCCGCGTGGCTCGCGGGCTGGCACGGCAAACCGGTCGTCGTCGGCGGCAGCTACGGCACCGGCCCCGCCGACTTCCCCCGTGCCGTGGCGGCGCTGGCGGGCGGCCTCGTCGTGGAGCCGCTGGTGACCGGTGAGGTGGCGCTGGCCGACCTGCCCGCGGAACTGGACCGGCTCGCCACCGACCGCGTGCTGGGCAAGGTGCTCGTGCGGCCCTAGGACCGGTCGACCTCGTGGTGGGTCCGGATGGTGCCGTGCTCGCCGACCTCGGCGGTCACCAGCCGCAGCCGCACCGGGGTCGCGCCGGGGGCGAGCGGTGGTCCGTCCACGACCGACGGCGTGCCGAGACCGCCCACCAGGGCGGGGACGGTGACGACGTGCAGCTCGTCGACGAGGTCCGCCCGCAGCAGCGCGCCGTTGAGGCCGCCGCCCGCCTCGGAGACGACGCACTCGACACCCAGCCGGTCGCGGAACGCGGTCAGCGCGGCGGCCAGGTCGACCCGGTCGTCACCCGCGACGAGGTACGGGATCGCCTCCCGGCGCAGGTGCGCGAGGTAGGGCAGCGGCGTGCTCCGGCAGGTGACGACCAGCAGGCTCGTCTCCGCGTCCCCCTTGTGGGTCCACGGAACCCGGCCCCGGCCGTCGACCACGGCGAACCACCGCGGCGTGCGGTGCGGGAGGAAGTCCGTCCGCAGCTCCTCGGCGGGCACCGACGTCGCGGGCAGCTCGCACGGGCCGTCGTCGTCGGCCACGAAGGTGCCGCTGCCCTCCAGCACGAGCGTCGGGCGGTGGCGGTCGACGGCCTCCGCCCGCCGGGCCAGCAGGTCGGCGGTGTCCGGCGGCCAGACGGCCCGCCACCGCCGGTTCGCGTCGTCGTCGAGCAGCCGCTCCGCGCGGCTGGGGGCGACCCGTCCGTCGGCGGTCGTGACGACCGAGACGACGACGCGGGGGCGGGTGCTGGTGCTGGGCATGGCGCGGACGGTAGCGCCGAACGGGTCCGCCCCGTCAGCGCTGGGCCAGCTCCAGCACCGCCACCAGACCGCGGTCGCGGGTCGCCGACCGCTCGCTGGGCAGCAGGTAGACCGGCATCCCGGCCCGCACGGCCGCGCCGTCCTTGACCGGGTCGTCGCCGACGTAGAGCACCGACCCCGGCTCCAGCCCGAGCTTGTCGCACGCCAGCGCGAACAGCGCGGGGTCGGGCTTCTCCACGCCGTGCTCGCACGACAGCACCACGGTGTCCAGCACGTCCAGCACGCCCGCGTCGGCCAGCGCGGGCCTGATGTCCCAGCCGATGTTGCTCACCACGCCGACGCGCACGCCGCGCTCGTGCAGCGCCGTGACCACCCGCGCGGTGTCGGGGTACGGCGTCCACGCCGCCGGGTCGGTGAGCGCCCGGTAGATCGCGCCGACGACCTCGGTGCTGTACGGACCCGCCTCGGCGATCAGGGTCGTCCACACGGCCCGGTGGCGCTCGCGGGACACGTCGCAGCCGCGGCGGGCCTCGATCCCCTCCGGGGAGTCCACGACGGACAGCACCCGCGTGATCGTGTCGTCGCCGATGGTCGCGCGAGCCGGGTCGAGCACGGACTTGTCGTCGAACAGGGTGCCGGAGAAGTCGAACAGGACTCCGCTGAACACGATGACGGCCTCCACTCGGTTTACCGGTGGGCTGCCCGGAACGCCACCCGTCGCAAACCGGTGGTCGGGGCGGAGTTTCCCGCCCCGACCACCGGTCCCGCCTACGCGGAGGCGATGGCGAACACGTGCAGGCCTCCGTTCGTGGGCAGTTCCACGCTCTTGAGCACCTTGCCCTCGGGCGCCGTGTACGTCCTCGTGGCGAAGATGTGGGTCACCACCTGCTCGCTGCCGCCGCCGATCTGGTTGCGGTACGGCGTCTTGGCCACGACGACGTTGCCGTAGGACGGGTTCTGCGAGCCGCCGCCGAGGGTCCAGTCGCTGAACCCGAGGTCGATCGGCGCGGTCGTGCCGTCGGTGAAGGTCACCGTGCCCGCCGCCGTGCGCGCGCCGCCCGCCGCCGCTCCGAGGAACGCGAGCCTCGTGCCGCCCACGTCGATGTCCTGCCCGGCGGCGACCACGTTGTCCGCGCGGTCCTCCGGCGAGTTCGGCCAGGTGAACGCGAGTCCGTCCACCGTGCCCGCACCGCCGGGGGTGAGCCCGGCCGCGGCGAGCGCCTGCCGCGAGTAGCTGTACCCGCCGCCGTCGAAGTCGGCCTCCTCCGAGCCCTTGTCGTCGGACACGCCGATGTTGTCCACCGCGGCCAGCATGCTGCCCGGCTCGGCCACCTTCACCGTCAGCGGCAGCACCACGGGCTCGGCGCCGGCGACGGTCACCGTGGCCGTGGCGGAGTAGAAGCCCTGCGGGGTGCCCGCCGCGGTGGAGACGGTGAACTTCGCGCCGGTGTCGTCGATCGGCACCGCGCCGCTCGACGGCGTGAAGACCAGCGCGCTGTCACCGGTGATCGCGTAGCCGACGGCGGGGTCCCCGTCGTAGAGCCGCTTCGCCAGCACGGCCGCCTCGATCGACCCGCCGGGCGCGAGCGTCGGGCTGGTCGGCGACACGGTCAGGTGGAACGGCTGGCTGTGGTCGATCGGCTGCTCGCCGTCGCGGAACGACGGTGGCGCGTCGGCCGGGTTCGAGCCCCACGCGGTGTTCGCGGTCGTGCCGAGCACGTAGTCGAGCCTGCCGCCGTTCCGCACGAACGACTCCGGCAGCCACGGCTTCGTGGACGCCCTGCCGTTCACCTTGAGCGACCGCACGTACGGCGCGTCGGCAGCGGCCCGCGGGGCCGTGATGGTGATGTCCCTGCCGCCGTCCCGGTCGACCTCGATCCTCGGGAACAGCGGGCTGCCGAGCACGAGTTCGGCGCGCGAGGGCACCAGCGGGTACATGCCCATCGCCGCGAACACGTACCACGACGACATCGCGCCGAGGTCGTCGTTGCCGGGGATGCCGCCGGTCTTGTCGCCCCACAGGGTGTTCACCGCCTGGCGGATCGTCTGCTGCGCCTTGTGCGGCTGACCGGTGTAGGAGTAGAGCCACGGCGAGCCGATCGACGGCTCGTTGTCGAGCGCCGCCTTGTCCGGGCCCGCGTTGCTCAACGCCCAGCTGCCGTCCGCCTGGTGGAAGAAGGTGTCCAGCCGCTGGTTGAACCGGTCCCGGCCGCCCATCGACTCGACCAGCCCGGCCACGTTGTGCGGCACCATCCACGTGTACTGGGCGCTGGTGCCCTCGACGAACCCGTTCTCCGTGCCGGGCGCGAAGTCGCGCACCCACGTGCCGTCGGCGTTGCGGTTGCGGACGTACCCGCCGGTGCCGTGCGCGACCGGGTCGAAGTTGTTCTGCCACCACTGGGAGCGCTCGGCGAACACCGCCGCGGTCGCCGGGTCGCCCACGTCCTTCGCGAGTTCGGACAGGGCGAAGTCGGCCGTGGACATCTCCAGCGTCTCGGCCGCGCCGCCCCAGGCGTTCGACACCGACGGCATGTAGTGCTTGTCCAGGTACTTGTCCAGCGACGGGCGCTGGCCGACCGACATGACCGCCCAGCCGTCGCGGCTCAGGTCCAGCGCCGTCGGCACGGTCGCGGCCTTGACCAGCGACGTCAGCGTCGACCGCACGTCGAAGTCGGTGCCGCCGAAGGCGTGGATGCCCGCGAGCGCGGGGGCGGACGGGTCGCCGTTCATCACGTGCGTGCCGCCGGAGGCGTGCGTCCACCGGTCCCAGACGCCGCCGTTCTGGTCGGCCTGGTTGAGCAGCGACCGCGCGATGTCCGAGCCGACGTCCGGCTCCAGCAGCGTGAGGAGCTGGAGCTGCGAGCGGTAGACGTCCCAGCCGGAGAAGGTGCCGTACTGGACCTCCTGCCCGCCGGACACCCGGTGCTTCTCGCCGTCCACGCCCCGGTACTCGCCGTTGACGTCGCTGAAGACGTTCGGGTGCAGCAGGGAGTGGTAGAGCGCGGTGTAGAACGTGGTCCGCTGATCGGCCGTGCCGCCGCCGACCCGGATGCGCCTGAGCTGCTCGTTCCACGCCTCCACCGCGCCGTCGCGGGTCTTCTCGTACGTCTGCCGCGGCGGGTTCTCCGCCTTCAGGTTCGCTTTGGCGTTGTCCAGGCTCACGTAGGAGATGCCGACCTTGACGTTCGTGGTCGGGCTCTTCGCCGTGTCGAACCCGATGTAGGCGCCGGACCCCTTGCCCACCAGCGGCCACCCGGCCGTGCCGTAGGTCGTCGCGCCGGTCGACGTGGTCGAGCCGGGCGTGACGACGTCGTCCTGCCACGTGCCGACCGACGTGAACGGCTGGTCGAACTGGGCGACGAAGTGCAGCGTGTAGTAGCTGCGCCTACCGACCTGGTTGATGTAGCCGCAGAAGTTGCCGCTGGTCACGGAGCCGGTGACGGTGCGCGTCGCCGCGTCGACGGTCACGTCCGACGCGGTGCTGCCGACCTCGGAGTTGGCCGTGCGGATCAGCACCGTGCCGGGCTCGTCGGCCGGGAACGTGAACCGCCCCGACCCGGTGCGCTGCGTCGCGGTCAGCTCCGCCTTCGCGCCCGAGTCGAGGCCGACGGTGTAGTGGCCCGCCTTGGCGACCTCGTTCTCGTGCTTGAACGTGCTGGAGTACACCGCGTCCGTGCCGTCGGAGGCGGGGGAGGTCGTCACCGCGCCGACGTGCGGGAAGAAGGGGATGTCGCCGGAGCCGCCCGCGCACCCGGTGCCGGACATGTGCGTCAGGCTGAACCCGCGCACCCTGTTCACGTCGTGGTGGTAGCCGCCCGGCGCCGCGGCGCGGGTGGCGTTGCCCCTGGACAGCTCCGGGCTCCACGCCAGCATGCCGAACGGCGCCACCGCACCGGGGAAGGTGTTGCCGAGGTTCGTCGTACCGATCAGGGGGTTGACGAGGGACGCGGGGTCTTCGGCCAGGGCCGCGGGGTCGCCGAGCGCGGCGGGAGCCGAGCAGACGCCCAGCACGAGCGTGGCCACGGCCACGGCGGTGGTCAGGACACCTCTTCGCTGCATGGACGCGGACCATACCCACGGTCACCGGTCAGCTCCAGACGGTGAGGGATTCTTGTCGTCAAGCGGACAAGGCCCTGGCGTAGGCGTCCGGGTCCGACGCTCCCTCCGTCGCCACGCAGAGCACCGAACGGCCCGGCGCGCCGCCCGCCCGCCACGCCGCCAGCGTCGCCGCCCCGCAGTCGCCGATGGTCAGCCCCGCGACCGCCAGGTCGCGCATCGCCCGCGCCGCTTGGACGTCCGTCACCGTGATCGTCCCGGTCAGACCGTGCAGCAGCGTCGGCCACGCCACCGCCGACGGCGTCGCGCAGTCCATGCCCGCCATGGTCGTGCCGGGCGTGTCCACGGCGGCCATCCGGCCCACGACGATCGACGCGGTCACGCACGCCGCGGTGGCCGGTTCGACCGCGACGACGGCCGTTCCCGGTCGCTCGTGGACGGCCCACCGCACCGCGGCCGCCGCCAGCGACCCGACCCCCGTCGGCACCAGCAGCACGTCCGCCGGCACGTCGATCTCCCGGAACAGGGTCGAGTAGCCGTCGATGACCCACTCGGGCGGGCCGGTGGCGGGCTCCAGCGCCGTGTCCGCGAGCAGCGCGGCGCCCGGCTCGGCCGCGTGCCGCTCCGCCAGCGCGACGGCGGCGTTGTAGTCGCCGTCCACCCGCACCACGTCCGCGCCCTCGGCGGCGATCAGGTCGGCCCGGCTCGCGCTCGTGACGACGGGCAGGTAGACCCGGCAGCCGAGCCCGCGCTGCGCCGCCACGCGGGCGACCGCGCGCCCGTGGTTGCCCGCGCTGGCCGTGACCAGCACGCGGGTGTCCGGGTGGGCGCGCACCGTGCGCTCGACCGCCCAGGACGCGCCGAGGATCTTGAACGCGGGCAGGCCGAACCGGTTCGACTCGTCCTTCAGCCGCACCCCGTCGACCGTGCGGATCGGCGAGGGCCGGTAGCCCGGCATCCCGCGGTGGAACGCCTGCACCTCCGGACCGGCGGGCGGCGGCACCGCGTCGGGGCGGAAGTGCGGGTTGGGCGTGAACGTCATCGGCAGAAGCCCTTCGCGGTGGCGAGGAGCGCGCGGGCGCACTCGACCGTCCCCCCGAGACCGACCCACTCGACCCCGGCGTGCGCGCCGTCGCCGGGAGGTCCGAAGAGGACGGTGGGGATGCCTGCCGCCGCGAGGAACGCCGAGTCGGCCCAGTAGGACGCGCCCGCCAGCTCCGCGGGCCTGCCCAGCGCCGCGCCGACCGCGGCCACCACCTCACCGACGAACCCGTGCTCCTCGTCGATCTCGAACGGCTCGCGCGACAGCGTGGTGCGGCTGGTCGCCGTCACGTCGCACGACGCCAGCAGGTCGGCGACGTCGCGTTCCACGTCGGCCACCGACTCGCCGGGCAGGGTGCGGCGCTCGATCGTCAGGACGCACAGGTCGGGCACGGTGGACTCCTCCCGGCCGCCGGTGATCAGCGACGCGTGCAGTGTGCCCGGTCCGAGCCTCGGGTGCTCGCGGGAGCGGAGCCGCTCGTTGAGCCGGTCCAGCGCCACCAGCACGGGACCGGTCCTGAGGATCGCGTCCTCGCCCAGGTGCGGGCGCGACCCGTGGGCGGCCTTGCCGACGACCCGGATCTCGGTCCAGACGAAGCCCTTGTGGGCGGTGACGACGGTCAGTTCGGTCGGCTCGCACACGATCGCGCCGTCGGCGGTGAGCCGGTCGAGCACCTGCTGGACGCCGAGGCTGGAGTGCTCCTCGTCGGACACCGCGGCCACCACCACCTCGCCGCCGATCCCGGCGCGGTCGGCTTCCCGGCACGCGATCAGCGCGGCGGCCAGCCCGGCCTTCATGTCGTAGGCGCCGCGGCCGTACAACCGGTCGCCGTCGACCCGCGCGCCCAACGGCTCGGCGTGCCCGACCGTGTCGAGGTGCCCGCACAGCAGCAGCGTCCTCCCCGTCCCGGTCCGGTTGGACCGCACGACCACGCTCGGCCGTCCCGGCGTCTCCTCGACGACCTCCACCCGCAGCCCGGCCCGCCGCGCCCAGTCCGCGACGAACCCCGCGATCTCACCCTCGCCCGCCGCGCCGGGGACCAGCGACGGGTTCACCGAGTCGATCTCCACCAGCCGGGCCACCAGGTCCACCACGTCTTGTTCCACACGTCCGATCCTGTTGGGCTTTCCGGTTAAGCACAAGCAATGGCTACTTCGCCACGGGTAAGCGATGCTTATCTGGTGGACCCCCGCCTGCTTGCCACCCTGGAAGCGGTCGTGCGCACCGGCTCGTTCGCCGCGGCGGCGGCCGAACTCGGCTACAGCGCCCCCGCGGTGTCCCAGCAGATCGCCGACCTGGAACGCCGAATAGGCCTCCGCGTGCTGGAACGCCGCCCCGTCCGCCCCACCCAGGCGGGCCAGGTCCTGCTGGAAGCCGAACTCCGCCTGCGCGCCGTGCTGGCCACCGCCGCCGTGGAGCTGGACGCCGTCCGCGACGGCAGCACCGGCCAGATCCGCCTGGGCGCGTTCGCCTCAGCCGCCGCCCACGTCGTCCCCGGCGCGCTGGCCCGCCTCGCGGGCGTGCCCATCGCCCTCTGCCAGGTCGAGACCGACGCCGCCTACACGGCCCTGGCACGCGGCGACCTGGACCTGGCCCTCACGTTCGACTACGCCCAGGACCCGACGCCGCTGCCCGCGGGCTTGCGCCGCAGGCTGGTCGTCCGCGAACCGGTGCTGGCCGTGCTGGCCGCCGACCACCCGCTGGCGTCCCGCCCGACCGTCGACCTGGCCGACCTGGCGGGCGACACCTGGGTGGCCGCCCCGCAGGCGTGCCTGCGCCTGGACGTCGTCCGCGAGTTGGCCGCAGTCCGCCCGGAGCTGCGCTTCGAGGGCGACGACTTCCACACCGTCATCGGCTTGGTGGAGGCAGGCCTGTGCGTCGCCCTGCTGCCCCGCCTGTCCCTGCGGCACTCGGCGGCGGCCGTGGTGGCCCGCCCCTTGACGGGCACCCCGCTGACCCGCGACGTGTACGCGACCAGGCTGGACACCAGGCGCACACCGCAGGTCGTCCTCACCCTGGAACGCCTGCTCCACGAGGAGGCGGCCCGCATCGACTACGGTCCTCTGCTGTGACCAGCATGTGGGGCTCGCCCGTAGCCGCGAAGTGGAGCCGTTCCCGCCGTGACCCGGCCCAGGTCCGGTTCCTGACGTTGGCGTCGCTGCGGTGGGTGCTCCGCCACCGCGCCTACACGCCCTGGTACCTGGTCCGGTACTGGCGCCTGCTGAAGTTCCGGGTCGCCAACCCGCACATCGTGCTGCGCGGCATGGTGTTCCTCGGCAAGAAGGTCGACATCCACTGCCGCCCCGGCTACGGGCGGCTGGAGATCGGCCGCTGGGTGCACATCGGCGACGGCAACGCGATCCGCTGCCACGAGGGCTCGCTGCGCATCGGCGACAAGGCCGTCTTCGGCAAGGACAACACCGTCAACTGCTACCTGGACGTCGAGATCGGCGCCGCCACCCTGGTCGCCGACTGGGTCTACATCTGCGACTTCGACCACGTGACGGCCGACATCACCCTGCCGATCAAGGACCAGGGGATCGTGAAGTCGCCGGTGCGCATCGGCCCGGACACCTGGCTGGGCACGAAGGTCACGATCACCCGCGGCAGCGTCATCGGCCGCGGGTGCGTCGTCGGCGCGCACGCCGTGGTGCGCGGTGAGGTGGCGGACTACAAGATCGCGGTGGGCATCCCGGCACGGGTGGTGCGGGACCGGCGCGAGGACTACGAGGCGGACGCGGTCCGCCGCGCGGCCGTGCGGGACATGGCCCGCAAGGCGGCCGAGGCGCTGGAGAAGGCCAAGAAGGCCTAGAGCCGCCCCTACCCGCGCGGCAGCAGGTAGGCCCGTGACGGGTCGACGTCCAGGCCCACCTTCGTCCCCTCCACCAGGAGCTGGTCCACGTCCGGGTCGGCCACCGAGACGAGCACGGTCCCGTGGTCCGTCTCCACCTCGTAGTCCACACCCGCCCCCAGGTACACCGCGCTGCGCACGATCCCGGTCCCGTTCTCGAACGTGGGCGTGACCGACACCGACTCCGGGCGGATCATCAGCACCGCCCCGCTCCCGGCCCCCCGGTGCGCGGCCACCACCAGTTCCCGCCCGAACACCTCCACGCGGGCCCGCTCGTCCCGCACCACGGCGTCGGGGACGGGGAGGAACGTCGCGCGCCCGATGAAGTTGCCCACGAACACCGACGCGGGCCGCGTGTAGACCTCGGCGGGCGCGGCGACCTGCTCGACGCGGCCCGCGTTCATCACCACGACCCGGTCGGACAGGCTCATCGCCTCGGCCTGGTCGTGCGTGACGTACAGGCTGGTGATGCCCATCCGCCGTTGCAGCAGCCGGATCTCCCGCCGCATCTGCTCCCGGAACTTCGCGTCCAGGTTGGACAGCGGCTCGTCGAACAGCAGCACGGACGGCCGCACCACCATCGCCCTGGCGAGCGCGACCCGCTGCTGCTGGCCGCCGGAGAGCTGGTGCGGGAACCGCTCGCCGAGCCCGGTGAGGTTCATGCTCGTCAACGCGATCTCGACGGCCTCCTCCAGCCGTTCGCGGCGGGTGCGGGCGATGCGCAGCCCGTAGGCGACGTTCTCGAACACCGACAGGTGCGGGAACAGGGCGTAGCTCTGGAACACCATCGCCATCGGCCGCTTGTTCGGCGGCAGCGGGAGCACGTCGGCGCCGTCCACCGACACACCGCCCGAGGTGGGGGTCTCGAACCCCGCGACCATCCGCAGGGTCGTGGTCTTCCCGCAGCCGGACGGGCCGAGCAGGGTCAGGAACTCGCCCGCCCGGACGTCCAGGCTGACCCCGTCCACGGCGGGGCGGGCGGTGGGATCGGTGTTCTCGTAGCGCTTCACGAGGTCGGTGAGCACGACGTGGCCCGCGTGGTGGTCGGCCATGGCCGTCTACTCCTTCACGGCGCCCACGAGCACGGGCGCGTCGGGGATCGGGGTGGCGCGTGCCGGTCGCCGGTCGCGCAGGGCCAGGCGCACCAGGCCGATCAGCGCGAGCACGATGGCCATCAGCACGCAGCAGTAGGCGAACGCGTTGCCGAACCGGCCCGCGTCGACCTCGGCGAGGATCTGCGAGGCCATGATCTTGGTGTCGGGGGTCGTGAGGAACACGATCGGCGACAGGGTCGTCATGGAGCGGGCGATGGCGAACGTCAGGCCCGCCAGCAGCGCGGGCCGGATCAGCGGCAGCGTGACCCGGCGGAACGTGGTCGAGTCGTCGGCCCCGAGGCTCGCCGACGCCTCGTCGATCGACGGGTGGATCTGGTGCAGGGAGCCCACCCCCGCCCGGACGGCCGCGGGCAGGCTGCGGACGACCAGCACGACCACGATGCCGACGGCGCCGCCGAGCACCGCCGCGCCGCCGACGAGCGACGGGACGACCGTGACGCCGCCGAGCAGGTTCTCCGAGCGGAACGCCAGCACGAAGCCGATCCCGAGCACGGTGCCGGGCACGGCGACGCCGAGCATCGCGACGAAGTCGAGCACGGGCCCGAACCGCGGCAGCTTCCGGACGACCAGGTAGGCGATCAGCACCCCGAGGAGCCCGGCCAGGGGAGCGGCGACCACCGCCATCACGGTCG
>NZ_DBNGPQ010000024.1:0-44930 GCF_057122925.1 Umezawaea sp.
GTCGCGCCACGACTGGATGTCGCGCCACGACTGGATGTCGCGCCACGACTGGATGTCGCGCCACCACTGGGTGCCGCGCCACCACTGGGTGCCGCGCCACCACCGGATGTCGCGCCACCACTGGGTGCCGCGCCACCACTGGGTGCCGCGCCACAACTGGATGTCGCACCACCACTGGATGTCGCACCACGCCGGGTGCCGCACCACCGGGCGATGTCGTGCACACGACGTGATTCGTTGCCAAAACCACTGTCCGCGAGGGGAAGCGCATGGCTTCGCACAACCGCGTGATCTCGTTCCTCGTCATGCTGGCCACGGCACTCGGCCTGGTCGCCGCCCCGGCCGCGCACGCCACACCGCGGGCGCCAATCGCGCAGGTGACGTGTGAGAAGCCGTTCTCCCTGGGCGACGAACGACTCGGACCGAGGGACCTGCCGCCGCCGTCCCACGTGGTCGGCCAGTTGCTGATCGGGTACAAGCGGTTCGGCGACGAGCCGAACCACCAGAAGTTCCTCAAGACGTACTGGAGCGGCGAGGGCTGGAAGTACCCGGAGAACGACGGTTTCGCCGGCGAGCCGACGGCCGTGCTGCTCAAGCCTGGCGAGTTCGTGGACCGCTTCGGCGGGCAGTCCGGCAGGTTCCTGGCGCCGACGGGAACGCCGTTCGCGCAGCGTTCCATACCGCCCCAGAGCCTCAACACCTGCGAGTACGAGGCGGGCGTCCGGATGCCGTTCGGCTACTACCGCTACCAGGTGGAGAAGGAGTTCGAGGTGCTCGGCGGGCCCGCGGCGAAGTGGTTCGGACAGTCAGGTGGGGGGACGCAGTACAAGGTCGTGTCGCCGAACCCGCCGGAGCGCCGCAACGTCGCCTGGCTGGTCCAGAACAGCTACCTCAGCGTCGTCGGGTGACCGAGGCCGCCGTGGACCGGGTCGCGCTGGCCGAGGCACTGGACCGCGCGGGCGTTCCGCGCGCGATGTACGAGATCGAGGGGGTGCGCGAATTCGGCGCAGTGCCGCCCACGGACTTCTACTTCCTGCGCGAGCGCGCCGGTCGGTGGCAGGTAGGCGTGTACGAACGCGGCGAGTACGACCCGTTCGAGGACTACGACACCGAAAGCGAGGCAACCGAAGCCTTCCACCATCGACTGATCGCGACCTAGCCGTTGTGACCGATGAGGTTGCGGAAGGCGTGTCGAGTGGAACGAGCGAGGACCTCTGGGCGAAGTGGATGTGCCTGACGCACCCGATCCGCACAGAGGTCCTCGCCCGCACGGTATCGCCCGCACCACCGTCCACGCCCGCGGACTCGTCGTCACCCGCCACGCGGCAGGCTGGGCTTCCGCCCGCATCGCCGAACAACTCGGCATCTCCCGCATCGCCGAACAACTCGGCATCTCCCGCACCACCGTGCACAAATGGCTCACCCGCCACCGCCACGAAGGCGACGCCGGACTGCTCGACCGCACCTCACGTCCGCACCACAGCCCCCGACACACCACACCCGAGGTCGAGCAGCGCATCCCGACCACCCGCCGGCCGATACGTGGAGGCCCACCACACCTGGCCGGTCTGCTCGGCCTGCCCGCCTCCAGCCTCGGTCGGGCCCTACGCCGCCACGCCGTGCCCGCCCTGGCCGTCACGGACCCGATCACCGGCACACCGCTACGCCGCCGCCACACCGACATCCGCTGTGAACGCCCCCACCCGGCGACCTGCTGCACATCGACGTCAGGAAAGTGGGCCGGATACCCGCCGGCGGCGGCTGGCGCGTGCACAGCCGCAGGGAAGCGGTGCGTGGCCGGGGCCTCGGCTACGACCACCCGCACGTCGCGGTGGACGACCGGCCCCGCCTGGCCTACGTCGATGCCCTGCCCGACGAACAGAACGTGACCCGCGCGGGTTTCCCCTCCCGCGCTGTGCGGTGGTCTCACGACCGGCACGTGCGGGTGCCGCGGATTCCTGACCGACAACGCCGAGGTCTACCGCGTCGGCACGAACTGACGGGCGGTCCGCGTCGCGTTGGGCATCCGCCGCCGGTTCACCAAACCCGGCTGCCCGTGGACCAACGGCAAGGCCGAACGGTTCAACCGCACCCTGCACACCGCGTTCGCCGCACACCGCGTTCGCCCACACCCGTGCCCGGGCCGGCAACACCGACCTCCTGCCCGCCCTGCCCGCCTGGAGCCACGACCACAACACCCGACGAGCCCACAGCGCCCTCGGTGGCCGACCACCGATCAGCCGCATGGTCGCCTCTCAACTGGCACGTGTCGAGCCGCTGCTCCCGGTCGTCCACCACGACCCTCGTCACCCCGGTCGTCCTCGTCCGGACGACCGCACAGCGTTGCGCGGCATCCTGTTCGTGCCGCGACACGGCCATTCAGCGGGCATTCCTGCCCAGGAGCGGGGCTTCGGTTCCGGCATGACCTGTTGGCGACGGCCGCGGGACTGGAACGACGCCGGGGTGTGGCAACGCCTGCACGAACACCTGCTCGCCGCACTGAACGCCGCACATCACCCGCCTCCCGCGAGCGGCCACCGCCGCCGCGGGAGGTGCTTGGGACACAGGCCCACATCCGAGACGTGAGCCTGGCTTTAGACTGGCGGTGCGCAGGCATGTGCGAGCCCATCCCCAGACCTGACGGCAAAGGGAAAACATGACGATCGACCAGAACAAGACTTCCGTCAAAAAACTGGTCGAAGGCCTAGGAACGAACGGCAGTCCGGACGCCTTTGACCTTCTTCACGAGGACGCGGTGTGGACCGTCATGACTGACGCCGCCACTTTCCCGGTATCCGGTGACATGTCAAAGTCCGCGTTCATCGAGCACATGAAGAGGTTCCACGACTCGCTTCCCAGCGGTATCGGCATGTCGGTGACCAGTGTGATCGCAGATGAAGCCAACGCGTCGGTGGAGGCGACGTCGAGCGCGCTCCTCGCCAACGGGAAGAGCCTCAACCAGGTGTATCATTTCGCATTCGAATTGGTGGACGGCAAGATTGTCGCGGCACGCGAGTACATCGATACGGCCCGTGCCCTCTCCGCGTTTTCCGGGTGAGCGATCTGTTCGCGAGCCGGCGACCGCGACGGCCCCGCACCGAGGGGACGGCCTGGATCAGAGCCAATGACTGGGTGACGTCGTTGCGGTAGCCGCCGGTCGGCGACACCACCAGCGGAATGCCGTGCGCCTCGGTGATCAGGTGGTGCTTCGAGCCGGATCGGGCGCGGTCGACCTGGCTCGGTCCGGTTGTGGGCCGACCTCCATGGCCCGCAGGTACGAGCCGTCGATCACCGCCCTCGACCAGTTCAGTGCGCTGGCGCCGTTCAACTCGGCGAGCAGGCGTTGTCACACCCCGGCCTCGTTCCAGTTCGGTAGCCGTCGCCAACAGGTCATGCCGGAACCGAAGCCCCGCTCCTGGGGCGGGAACTCCCGCTGAATGGCCGTGTCGCGGCACGAACAGGATGCCGCACACCGCGGTGCGGTCATCCGGACGAGGACCTGCCGGTCGATCGTCGGTGGCCGTCCACCCGTGGAGCCCTGGCGGATTCAACTGGTTGTCGCAACACCTCGATGACGGAGGTGTTGGATGGGATGGCCGAGGAAGCAGGTGCCGCAGGCGCCGAACGGGGCTCGACGTCAGCGGGCTGCGGATCGGGCGGTGCGGGCGCCGATGCGCTCACCCGGGCGGCCTTGTCGTCGGAGTAGCCGTGGAGGCGCTCCTTGGTGACGCCCGCGCGCGTCGCGATGCGCTCGACGGTGGTGCCGCGCGGCCAGTGCCCGCCAACGCCGCCTCACCCAGTCGTCGCTCGGGCTGTCCACGTCTCGCGCCACGGCCCCAGGATGCCGGAAGGCCAACGCCGACGGTGACGTGGAGCGTCCACTGTCGTCGCCGGTGGTACCCACGCTCGCGTTGGCGACGATCGGAACGGGGGAACCATGAGCGGCACCGCATCCGACCGGACCGCTCTCCTCGTCGGGGCGTCGCGCGGGCTCGGACCCGCGATGGCCGTCGAGAACGTGGCTCACGGTGGGCGGGTGGCCGTCACCGACCGGACGAGGGTTGCGCGACCTCTGGGAGCGACAAAACGGCAGTGTCGGCAGAACGGCCACTCGGACTAGTTCGGGCGGCCGTTCGGCCTGTCCGGTCGTGTCCGATCCACCGCCATACGTGAGAAGTCTTCACAAGGGTGTGGACGGGGCTGGCATTTGTGCGTACGGTGGCCGCTGAGTGACCGTACCGGGCAGTAGGAATGTTCTGGATCCGGAGCGGCAACTCGTTTCTCGCATGTGTCGCAAAGGTGAACTAGCTCAACTGAAGAATGCTGATTTCCTTTCTCGTCCAACCCTGCATGGTTGAGGAGGAGACCCAGTGAATGCCCTGTCCGAACGTGACCTCGTGCTCGGTGCGAGTCCGTTCGCCGAGCCGAACGCAGCCCTGGTGATCGCTGTCGGGCGGGCCGGTGGGCTGGGCGTGCTCGACCTCGGCCGCGACGCGTCCACGGCGAGCGCCGCGCTGGACCTGGTGGTCCGGCGGTTGCGGCGGCCCTTCGGCGTCCGGTTGGTCGAGCCGTGTCCCGTGCCGCTGCCCGCGCTGGTCGACACCGTTGTCGTGGATCTGAAAACCTTTGTGCCACAACGGGTTGATCTGGGTGAACGGCGTGTGCTGGCGGAGGTCACCTCGGTGGCCGAGGCTCGTGCCGCCGTCGAGTTCGGTGTGGATGGTGTGATCGCCAAGGGCTGCGAGTCCGGCGGACGGGTCGGTGGGTCGACCACGTTCGTCCTCCTCCAGCAGGTGCTCGCGGAGATCGACTCGCCGGTGTGGGCGGCCGGTGGGATCGGGCCGGACACCGCCGCCGCGGCGGTCGCGGGCGGTGCCGCCGGAGTGGTGCTGGACGGTCAGCTCGCTCTCGTCGCCGAGGTCGCCGAACGGCTTTCCGGAGAACTCGCCAGTGCCCTCGCCGCGATGGACGGCAGTGAAACCGCCGTTGTCGCAGGTCGGCGTGTACTCGTGCGCAGAGGATTGGCCGACAATGCGGTGGCTATCGGTCAGGACGGCGCTTTCGCGGAATCATTGCGGCACTCGTACGCGACCGCGGGTGGTGTTGTCGTGGGTATTCGCACCGCCATTCGGGGTAATCTCGCGCTGGCCGTCGAACACCCGTCGCTGCGGGAGAACGGGCCGCTGTGCCTGCGGGTTCCCGGCCTCCGGTACCCGGTGGCGCAGGGCCCGATGACGAGGGTGAGCGACCAGCCCGCGTTCGCCGAGGCGGTGGCCGAGGGCGGCGGTCTGCCGTTCCTCGCGCTCGCGCTGATGGACGGCGCGCAGACCGGGACCCTGCTCGACGAGACCGCGCTGCGGCTCGGCGACCGGCCGTGGGGCGTCGGCATCCTCGGGTTCGCCGACCCCGAGCTGCGCGCGGCGCAGCTCGCCGCCGTGCACCGGGTGAAGCCGCGCTGCGCGGTGGTCGCGGGCGGCACCCCGGCGCAGGCCAGGGAGCTGGAGGCGGCGGGGATCGAGGCGTTCCTGCACGTCCCGTCGCCCGCCCTGCTGAGCCGGTTCCTCGACGAGGGCGCCCGCAGGTTCGTGTTCGAGGGCTGGGAGTGCGGCGGCCACACCGGTCCCCGGTCGAGCTTCACGCTGTGGCAGCAGCAGATCGACGTGCTGCGGGCGCGCGAGTCGGTGCTCGGCGAGGTGAGCGTGCTGTTCGCGGGCGGCGTCCACGACGAGCGGTCGGCGGCGATGGTGTCCGCGCTGAGCGCGCCGCTGGCCGCGCGCGGGGCGGCCGTCGGTGTGCTGATGGGCACGGCGTACCTGTTCACCGAGGAGGCGGTGCGGCACGGCGCGATCCTGCCCGCCTTCCAGCAGGTCGCCGTGGAGTGCGCGGAGACCGCGCTGCTGGAGACCTCGCCGGGGCACAGCACCCGCTGCGCCAGGACGTCCTACGTGGACGCCTTCGAGCAGGAGCGCGAGCGGCTCGCCGAGCTGCCCCGGCAGGAGAAGTGGCAACGGCTGGAACGGCTGAACCTCGGCCGCCTGCGGATCGCCAGCCGCGGTCTGGTGCGCACCGAGTCCGGTCTGGTCGACGTGGACGCCGACGAGCAGCGGCGGTCGGGCATGTTCATGATCGGGCAGGTCGCCACGCTGCGCGCGCACCGCACCGACATCGCCACCCTGCACCGCCAGGTGACCTCCGGGGACCTGCTGGCCGACCGCTGCGCCGACTTCGCCGAGCCGGACGCGTCCCCCGCCGAGCCGCTCGACATCGCGATCGTCGGGATGGCCACGATCCTGCCCGGCGCGGAGGACGTCGCCGAGTACTGGTCGGCCGTGCTGGCCGGCACCGACGCGATCACCGACGTGCCGCCGGACCGCTGGGACCCCGACCGCCACGGCAGCCCGTACCGCCGGGGCGGTTTCCTGCCCCGCGTCGCGTTCGACCCGCTGGCCTACGGCATCCCGCCGACCTCCCTGACGTCCATCGAGCCCGCCCAGCTCCTCGCGCTGGAGGTGTCGGCGCGGGCGTTGGCCGACGCGGGGTACCGGACCCGCGTGTTCGACCGCGAGCGCACCTCGGTGATCTTCGGTGCCGAGGCGGGCGCCGACCTGGCCAACGCCTACACCGTGCGCTCCTCGTTGCCCGCGCTCTACGACGGCGCACCGCCCGCCGAACTCGACGAGTACCTTCCGACGCTGACCGAGGACTCCTTCCCCGGCGTGCTGGGCAACGTGATCGCCGGTCGCGTCGCCAACCGGCTCGACCTCGGCGGCGCCAACTACACGGTGGACGCCGCGTGCGCGTCCAGCCTCGCCGCGCTCGACGTGGCCTGCAAGGAGCTCGTCGGCGGCACCAGCGACATGGTCCTGTGCGGCGCGGTCGACCTGCACAACAGCGCGCACGACTACCGGATGTTCGCCTCGGTGCACGCGCTCTCGGCCACCGGCCGGTGCGCCACGTTCGACTCGTCCGCCGACGGCATCGCGCTGGGCGAGGGCGTCGCGTGCGTCGTGCTCAAGCGGCTGGCCGACGCGGAACGCGACGGCGACCGGGTCTACGCGGTGGTCAAGGGCATCGGCGCGTCCAGCGACGGCCGGTCGCTCGGCCTGACCGCACCGCGCGCCGAGGGACAGCGCCGTGCCCTGCGCCGGGCCTACCGGTCGGCCGGGGTGCCGGTGACCTCGGTCGGCCTGGTCGAGGCGCACGGCACCGGGACGGTCGTCGGCGACCGGACCGAACTCGCCGCGCTCACCGAGCTGTTCACCGAGGCAGGGGCCCCGGCGGGCAGCTGCACGATCGGCTCGGTGAAGTCGCAGATCGGGCACACCAAGTGCGCGGCGGGCCTGGCGGGCGTGATCAAGGCGGCACGGGCCGTGCACACCGGGGTGCGTCCCGGCACGCTGCACGTCACCGAACCCAACCGGTACTGGGACGCGGACACCAGCCCGTTCTCCTTCGGCAGGCGCACCTGGGCCGCGCCGCCCGCCGAGCGCACCGCCGGGGTCAGCGCCTTCGGGTTCGGCGGCACCAACTTCCACACCGTGCTGTCCGGCTACGACGGCGCGGACGAGCCCGCGCACGGCGTGCAGGTCTGGCCCGCCGAGCTGTTCGTGTTCCGCGGCCGGGACAGGGCCGCCGCGCAACGGGTGGCGGCCGAGGTGGCCCGGCTGGCCGCCGACCCGCGGACCCCGCTGCGCGACCTCGCCGCCGCGGCGGCCGCCGCGGCGCCGGGACAGCCGGTGCACGCGACGGCGGTGGTGGAGGACCGGGCCTCGCTCGCGGCGGCACTGGCCGACGTCCAGGCCTGGCGGGCCTCCGCCGCCGTTCGCCTGCGCTCGGAGGTCGGACCGCCGCCGAAGGTGGCCTTCCTGCACCCGGGGCAGGGCAGCCAACGGCCGGGCATGCTGCTCGACCTGTTCACCGCGTTCCCCCGGCTCCAGGCGACGCTGCGGCTCTCCGGCGGGCGGTACGAGGACGTGGTGTTCCCGCCCGCCGCGCTCACCCCCGCCGACGCCGAGCGGCAGCGCGCGGCCGTCACGGACACGCGGGTCGCCCAGCCCGCGCTGGGCATCGCCGGTCTCGCGCTCACCGAACTGCTCGGCACGCTCGGCGTCCGCCCGGACCTGGTGGGCGGCCACAGCTACGGCGAACTGGTCGCGCTCGCCTCCGCCGGGGTGCTCGACCCGCAGCAGCTCCTCGACCTCAGCGCGGCGCGCGCCGAGGCGATCACCGACGCGGTGGGGGAGGAGCCCGGCACGATGGCCGCGGTGTCGGCCGCGCTGGAGCAGGTCGAACCGCTGCTGCGCGGTCCGGTCGTGGTGGCCAACCACAACTCGACCCGCCAGGTGGTGATCGCCGGTCCGACCGGGGCCGTGCACGCGGCGATGGCCGACCTGTCCGCCGCGGGCCTGTCCGCGCGCGCGATCCCGGTCGCCGCCGCGTTCCACAGCCCGCTGATGGAGCCCGCGCGGCAGCGGTTCGCCGACGTGCTGGCCGCGCAGGAGTTCGCGGCACCGCGCATCCCCGTCTGGTCCACCGTGGACGGTCAGCCCCATGGGGCGGGGACGGTGAAGGAGAACCTGGCCGCGCAGCTCGCCGGGCGCGTCCGGTTCGTCGACCTGGTCGAGTCCATGTACGCCGCGGGAGCCAGGGTCTTCGTCGAGGCCGGACCCGGCGGCGTGCTCACCGGGTTCGTCCGGCAGGTCCTCGGCGACCGGCCGTTCGTCGCCGTGCGGTGCGACGCGGCCGGTCAGCACGGTGTCCGCACGCTGCTGCACGCCCTGGCGGAGCTGGCCGCCGCCGGGGTGCCGATCGACCCCGCACCGCTGTTCACCGGTCGGGCCGAGGCCGCGGTGGCGGTCCGACCGAAGCCGACCTGGTTCGTCGATGGAGGACTCGTGCGCGACAGCAACGGCCACGCGCTGCCGGGTGGACTGCGACCGGCCGGTGAGGCGCCGCGGCTGTCCGCGGTGACCGGACCGGCGATCAGCCGCGACGCCGTGGTCAAGGAGTTCCTGGACGGCATGCGCGAGGCGGTGTCCGCGCAGCGCGACGTGCTGCTGACCTACCTCGCTCCCGGCGGCGCCGTGCCCGCGCCGCAGGCACCGGTGGCCGTCCGTCCGGAGACCGGCAGGCCGGAGATCGCCGCCGCCCCCGAGCCGGTGGCGGCCGACACCCCGGCGAAGGACCTGGACATCGGCCAGGTCGTGCTGCGGACCATCAGCGCCCGCACCGGGTACCCGCCGGAGATGCTCGATCCGGGGCTGGACCTGGAGGCCGACCTGTCCATCGACTCGATCAAGCGCACCGAGATCATCGGTGAGCTGGCGGCCACGCTCGGCCTGACCGGCACCTCGGTCGACGACCTGGCGCGGATCAAGACCATCGAGGGCATCGTCGGCTGGTTCGGCGCCACCCCGGCGGCACCGCCGGCACCGGCGGCACCGTCCGGGCGGCCGGTGCGGCTGCTGCCGGAGGTCGTGCCCTGCGGCCGGGTCGAGCCGCCCGCCACGCTCGCCGGTCGCACGGTGCTGGTCGTCGACGACAACGGCGTCGGCCTGGAGCTGGCCGACCTGGTCGAACGGCACGGCGGCACACCGCGCACCGTGCCCGCGTTCCCCGACGACGTGTCCGGCGTGGACGTCGTGGTGCGGCTGGGCGCCCGGCTCCCGGAGGCCTACGAGGAGGTGCGGACGTGCCTGGTCGGCGGCGTCGGCGTCCTCGTGGTCACCGCGGCGGGCGGCGCGTTCGGCTTCGGCGAGTCCCCGGCCGAGCCACCACCCGGTCTCGCGGGCGCCGACCCGCTGCCGCCGGACATCGGTCTGCACGGCCTGGTCCGGACCGCCGCCCTGGAGTACCCGGACCTCCTCGTCCGGGCGGTGGACGTCAACCCGAAGGAGAGCCACCGGGTCATCGCCACCGCGCTGCTCGCCGAACTGTCCACGAAGGACGGTCCATCGGTGGTCGGGCACCTCGGTGGACGGCGGCACGCCGTGGAGCTGCGGCCGGTCGAGCTGGCGGGCGACCCCGCCGGACCCGGCCTGGACGCGGACGGCGTCGTGCTGCTCACCGGTGGTGCCAGGGGCATCACCGCGCTCACCGCCATCGCGCTCGCCGAGGCCACGGGCTGCCACATCGAGCTGATCGGCCGGACGCCCGCGCCGTCCCGGTCGGAGGACCCGCTCACCGCGACCGCGCCGGACGAGGCCGGTGTGCGGCGCGCGCTGGTCGAGAGCGGCGTGCGGGACCGCGACACCGTCGCCGCCCGAGCGCGCCAGGTGCTCGCCGAACGCGAGGTCCGGCAGACACTGGACCGCCTGCGCTCCACCGCGTCCTCGGTGCGCTACCACCAGTGCGACGTGCGGGACGCCGACGCCGTCCGCGCGGTGCTGGCCGACGTCACCGCGCGCCTCGGCCGCGTCGACGGGGTCGTGCACGGTGCCGGGGTGCTCGACGACCGGCTGATCGCCGACAAGACCGCGGAGTCGTTCGCGCGGGTCTACGACACGAAGGTCTCCGGAGCCCGGTCGCTCGCCGTGAACCTGCCGGACGACCTGTCGTTCCTGGTGCTGTTCGGCAGCGTCAGCGGTGTGCACGGCAACCGCGGCCAGGCGGACTACGCGGCGGCCAACGACGCGCTCGACCGGATGGCGCGGTTCTGGTCGGCGCAGACCGCGGCCCGCGTGGTCAGCGTCGACTGGGGGCCGTGGGCGGGCGCGGGCATGGTGTCGCCCGAGCTGGCCCAGGAGTACGCGCGCCGCGGCGTGCCGCTGATCGACCCCGGCCAGGGCGTCGCGGCCCTGCTGGGGGAACTCGCCCTCGGCCGCCGCGAGGACGTCCAGGTGGTCTACCGGTGCGAGGAGGGGTGAGCACCGACATCGCGATCGTCGGGCTCGGCGCGCTGTTCCCCGGCGCAGCCGACGCGCCGGCGTTCTGGCGCAACGTCGTCGGCTCGGTCGACGCGCTGACCACCATCCCGCCCGCCCGGTGGGACCCGGCGACCTACTACCGGCCGGACTCCGTGGCGAGCGACCGCTTCTACTGCCGTCGCGGCGGTTTCCTCGACGACCTGGCGACGTTCGACGCGGCCGGGTTCGGCATCATGCCGTCCACCGTGGGCGGCGCCGAGCCGGACCAGCTGCTCGCGCTGAGCACCGCGGCCGAGGCCATCGCGGACGCGGGCGGCGAGTCCGCGCTGCCGGACCGGGCCAGGACCGGCGTGGTGGTCGGGCGCGGCGGCTACCTCACGCCCGGCTGCGCCCGCCTCGACCAGCGCGTGCGGCTCGCCGACCAGGTGGTGTCGGTGGTCCGGGACCTGTTCCCCGGATTGGCCGAGTCGTCGCTGCACGGCGTCCGGGAGGCGGTCCGCGACCGGCTCGGTCCCGACCAGCCGGAGGCGTCCATCGGGCTGGTGCCGAACCTGGCGGCGTCCCGGATCGCGAACCGGTTCGACCTGCGCGGCCCGGCGTACACGGTGGACGCCGCGTGCGCGTCCGGACTGGTGGCCGTCGAGCAGGCGGTGCGCGAGCTGGCCTCGGGGCGCTGCGACGCGATGATCGCGGGTGCCGTGCACGTCTGCCACCACCCGACGCTGTGGAGCGTCTTCACGCAGCTGCGCGCGTTGAGCCCGACCGAGCGGATCCGGCCGTTCGACCGGTCCGCGGACGGCACGCTGCTGTCCGAGGGCGTCGGCATGGTCGTGCTGAAGCGGTGGGCGGACGCCCAGGAGGCGGGCGACCGCGTCTACGCGGTGATCCGCGGTGTCGGGACGGCCAGCGACGGCCGGGCCACCAGCCTGATGACGCCGAACCCGGACGGGCAGCTGCTGGCCGTGCGCCGGGCGTGGGACGACGCCGGGCTCGACCCCCGCGCGGACGGCGCGATCGGGCTGATCGAGGCCCACGGCACCGCCACCCCCGCCGGGGACGCCGCCGAGCTGGCCACGATGATCGGCGCGTTCGGCTCGGGCGGCAGCCCGATCGGCCTCGGCACGGTGAAGTCGATGATCGGCCACGCCATGCCCGCGGCCGGGATGGCGGGCCTGATCAAGGCCGCGCTGTCGGTGTACCACGCGACCCTGCCGCCGACGCTCGGCATCGACGAGCCGCACCCCGCCCTGGACGGCACCCGGTTCGAACCGCTGCGGGCGACCCGCGAGTGGGACTCGCCGGGTCCGCGCCGCGCGGTGGTCAACGCCTTCGGCTTCGGCGGCATCAACGCGCACGTCGTGCTGGAGGAACCGCGGCGCGCCACCGCGGTCCGGGCGCGACCCCGCACGCCGGTGCTGATGTTCGCCGCGGACACCGTGCGGGACCTCGAACACGACCTGGAGAACGGCCGGAACTCGACCGCGGACCGCGGCTGCCGACTGGCCGTCTGGAACCCCGACGCCCGCAAGCTCGCCCTCGCGAGGAAGGTCGTCGCACGGGGCCGCGCGTGGACCGGACGGCACGACATCTGGTTCGCCCCGAAGCCGGTGGTCTCCGCCCCGGACCAGGTCGCGTTCCTGTTCCCCGGATTCGAGCAGCGCGGCACCGGGGAACGGACGGGCGCCGACTCGGTGGTGGACCACGCCCTCGCGCTGATGCGGTCGGGCCGCCGCACCGCCCGCGAGCTGACCGCCCTCGGCATCGTGCCGGGGGCACTCGCCGGGCACAGCATGGGGGAGTGGACCGCGATGGTCGTCGCGGGGATCTACCCGACGATCGACGAGTTCGTCGACGCGCTCCGGCCCGGCACGATCGCGGTGGCCGACGTCGGCTACGCCGCGCTGGGCTGCTCGGCGCAGGTCGCCCTGGCCGCGCTGGACGACAGCGGCACGACCGAGGTCACCGTCAGCCACGACAACTGCCCGCACCAGTCGGTCATCTGCGGCCCGACCGACCAGCTCGCCGCCGCGGTGGAGCACCTGGGCGCACGCGGGGTCATGGCCCAGGTCATGCCGTTCCGCACCGGGTTCCACTCCCCGGCGCTCGCACCACACCTGGAGGCCGCCCGCGCCACCGTCGACGCCCTGCCCGTGCACGCGCCGAGCGTGCCGGTGTGGTCGGCGACCTCGCTGGCCCCGATGCCCGCCGACGCCGCGGCGATCCGCGACCTGGTGCTGCGGCACCTGGTCGAGCCCGTCCGCTTCCGGCCGCTGATCGACCGGATGCACGACGCGGGCGTGCGCGCGTTCGTCCAGGTAGGACCCGGCACGCTGACCGGCTTCGTCGAGGACACGCTCGGCGACCGCGAGCACCTGGCGGTCACCGCCGACACCGCCGACCGCGCGGCGGCGGCGCTGTGGGCGTTCGGGTGGAAGCAGGGGACCACCCGCGCCGGGGTGCGGCTGCCGCTCGGCGTGCCCGCCATCCGGCTGGACGCCCTTCCCGACCAGCTCCGGGTCCCGGCGGTCGACCCGGCGTCGCCGGTGGCCGCGTCGGTCACCGCGCTGCTGGCGCACACCAACGACGTGGCCCGGCAGGTCGCCGACGCGCTGGCCCCGGCCCGCCCCCGCGAGGTGGTGTTCCGCCGCGAGTTCTCCCTGCGCACCATGCCGGAACTCGTGGACCACTCGGTGTTCCCGCAGGCCGACGACTGGCCGGACCTGTCCGACGGGTTCCCGATCGTGCCCGCCACCGGCCTGCTGGAGGTGTTCGCCGACGCCGCGCGGCGCGTGGCGGACGGCACCGTGACCGGGTTCGAGGCGGTGCGGGCGAAGCGCTGGCTGTGCGTCCTGCCCGCCACCGACGCCGTGATCACCGCGAGGGTCGTCGACCCGAGCAGGGTGCACGTCCGGGTCGGCGACTTCGCCGAGGGCGTGGTCCGGGTGGGCCGCTACGCCGAAGCACGGGATCCGGTGACCACCGCGCTGGAGGGCGTGCGCCCCGCGCCGGTCAGCGCCGAGCAGCTCTACCGGGACGGCTGGATGTTCCACGGTCCCCGGTTCGCCGGTGTCGCGGAGATCGAGTCGTTGGCCGACAACGGGATCACCGGCACGCTGACGCCGCTGCCCGCGCCGGGAGCGCTGCTGGACAGCGCGGGCCAGCTCATCGGCCACTGGATGCAGGTGTGCCGCGACGTCGACCAGACCGTGCTGCCGACGGGCATCGGGGCCGTCGAGTTCCACGGCCCCCCGCCGACCGGCCCGGTCCGGTGCACGGCGTGGATCCGCGAGGTCACCGCGACCGAGATGCGAGCCGACGCGGAGCTGTGGTCCGACGGCGCGCCGTGGTGCCGGATCACCGGCTGGACCACGCGGCGCTTCACCACCGACGACCGCGTCTGGCGGGTCAAGCTCCGCCCCGGCACGGAAACGCTGGCGCGGCCGGAGGACGGCGGCTGGGTCACCGTCGCGGAGAACTGGCAGGACAGCGCGACCCGCGACCTGATCATGCGCCGCTACCTGTGCGCGGCCGAGCGCGAGCACTACCAGCGGCTGGACGTCCGCGCCCAGCGCCGGTGGCTGCTGCGGGTCATCGCGCTGAAGGACGCGGCCCGCCACTGGCTGTGGCACCGGGGTGTCGGCGCGATCCACCCCGCCGAGCTGACCGTCACCGCCGACGACCGGGTGCGCGGGGCCTTCGCGGTCCCGCCCGTCGTGGTGGCCGACGCGGTGGACCCGAACCGGCCGTCGAGCGCCGGTCGCGCGGCGGCGGTCGTCGGGGACGGCTCACTGGAGATCACCGAGTCCGGCGTGGTCACGTGGACGCCGAACCGAGGAGGAGGACGAGATGGCTGACGCCGTGCTGGACCAGCTGGTGAAGGTGATCGAGGACGTCGTGGGTCCCGACGTCCTGCTGGGGATCGAGGTCGACCGCGACACCACGTTCAGCGACGACCTCGGGCTGGAGAGCATCGAGTTCGTGGCGCTGGCCGACCGGCTCCGCGGGCACTACGGAGACCGGGTCGACCTGGTCGGGTTCCTGGCGGACATGGACATCGACGAGATCATGGCCATGTCCGTCGGCAGGCTCGTCGACCACATCGAGGCGAGCGTCGGGCTGGCCACCGGCCGTGGCTGACGTCCTGGCGCGCGGGACGCGCTTCCACGTCCAGCGGCTGGGTCCGACGACCGGTCCGACCGTGGTGTTCGTCCACGGCCTGGTCATGGACAACCTGTCCAGCTTCTACTACACGCTGGCCGCGCCACTGGCCGCGAAGGGCGTCGGCACGATCCTGTTCGACCTGCGCGGCCACGGGATGTCGGCCCGCCCGGACTCCGGCTACACCCCGCTGGACGGTGCGCGCGACCTCGTGGCCATCCTCGACGAGCTGGGTGTGCACGAGCCGGTCCACCTGCTGGGCAACAGCTACGGCGGGGTCGTCGCGATGCGCGCCGCCCTGCTCGCGCCGCACCGGGTGGCGGGCGTCGTGCTGGTGGAGGCGGCCTGCGGCGGCGCGGCGGGTGAACTCTGGTTCGAGGACATGGTGAACACGCTCAGCGTGGCCGCGCTCGGCCTGGAGTTCGACCGGACCCAGGAGCAGCTCACCGCGCTGGGGCAGCGCAAGATATCCCGGCTCGCGGGCAACGCGGGCGCGCTGCTCAACGGCACGACCCTGATCGACGACATCGGTTCTGGCCCACCACTGTCCGAAGAGGACCTGCGCGCCGTCTCCTGCCCGGTGCTCGGCGTGTTCGGCGCGGAGTCCGAGCTGATCGGCGCCGCCGCGGAACTCGCCGCGCACATCCCGGACTGCACGCTGCACGTCATCGCGGGCCTGGGCCACACGGTGCTGCGCGAAGCCACCGACGACCTGCTGGCCACCGTGCTCGACTGGCTGCCCGGATGAGCCGCTACCTGTTCGTCGTGCCGCCGCTGGTCGGTCACGTCAACCCCACCGTCGCGGTCGGCGGCGAGCTGGCGGACCGGGGGCACGAGGTCGCCTGGGTCGGTCACCCCGCGACGCTGCGGACGTTGCTGCCTGAAGGGGCGCTCGTCCTGCCCGCGCTGGACGACGAGCTGGAGCGGCGGATCCAGGACGCCCGCCGGCGGTGGCTGCGGCTGCGCGGCATGGCGGTGGTGAAGTTCTTCTGGGAGGACTTCGTGATCCCGCTCGCCCGCGCCATGGTGCCGGGTGTCGAGTCGGCGGTCCGCGGGTTCGCGCCGGACGTGCTCGTGGCCGACCAGCAGGCGCTGGCCGGGCCGCTGGTCGCCCACCGCACCGCGACGCCGTGGGTCACCTCGGCCAGCACGCCCGCCGAGCTGCTCCGCCCGCTCAAGTCCCTGCCCAAGGTGGAGGCGTGGGTCGACGCCCAGATCGAGGACCTGGTGCGCGAGTTCGTCGGGCGGCCCACCCCCGACATCCGCTTCTCCGAACGCCTGGTGCTCGTCTTCACCTCCTCCGCCCTGGTGGGTGACGGGTTTCCCGACCACTACGCGTTCACCGGACCGGCGCTGAGCCACCGGCCCGACCGCACCGACTTCCCGTGGGACTGGCTGGCGGACGGGCAGCGGCGGGTCCTGGTGTCGCTCGGCACCCTCAACGGCGCGGCGGGGCAGCGGTTCTTCGGCGAGGTCGCCGAGGCCGTCGCGGACCTGCGCGGCGTGCAGGTGGTGGTCGTCGGACCGCCGGACGCCCTGGCCGGGGCACCGGACCACGTGCTGCTCGCGGAACGGGTGCCGCAGCTGGAGCTGATGCCGCACCTGGACGCCGTGGTGTCGCACGGCGGCCACAACACGGTGTGCGAGGCGCTGGCGCACGGCCTGCCGCTGGTGGTCGCGCCGATCCGCGACGACCAGCCGCTGATCGCCGACCAGGTCGTGTCGGCGGGAGCCGGGATCCGGCTCACCTACGCCAGGGTGCGCGCGCCGGAGATCCGCGGCGCGCTGGAGGAGGTGCTGGACCGGCCCGGCTACGCCGAGGCGGCCCGGCGGGTGCAGCAGTCGTTCCAGGCAGCGGGCGGAGCGTCGACCGCGGCCGATCATCTGGAGGCGGTGGTGGCGTGATCCCGGTGACCCTCACGGCGTTGGTGGTGGTGTTCGTCGTCCTGGACGCGCTGCGGCTGCGCTCGCGGGCGGCGAGCCTGCGGGTGCTCGCGCGGGGTGGTGCGTCGAGCGAGCACGTGGAGTTCACGGCGGTCGGCGTCGACCTCCCCGCCGACGTCGGGCACGCCGACGACCTCGACCTGGTCGACCTGGTCCCGCCGGACCTGCCGGTGGTGGCCGCGCTGGACCTGCTCGGCGCGGTCGACCCCAAGACCTACCGGGCCGACCGGTGGACGCGCGGGATCAGCGCGTCCCAGGCGGTCCGCTGCCGTCGTGACGCCGTCGACGGCACGCTCGACGTCAGCGACCCGACGGAGTTCGTGGCGTTCGCCCGCCGGGTCAAGGACCACGAGGGCGCCGCCGTCGACCTGGCCGTCGCACCGGGCCTGGTGGCGGGCCCGTACGACCTGACGACGCGGGCCGCTCGCCTGCGGCAGCTCGGCAAGAGGCCCGCGCTGTGGGTGGCCGGGTCGGTGATCGGCTACCTCGCGGTCGTGGGCGCCGTGCTCCTGACGCCGTGGGGACTGGTGGCGGTCGTCGCCTACTGCGCCCACCCGGTGCTGGTCTTCGCCGGAACACCGCTGCGCCCCGTGGACCTCGTGGTCGCCGCGCTGCTCCGACCGGTGCGCACGCCCTACCTGTGGGCACGCACCCCTGGCAGCCGCTGGCGTTCCACCCAGGAGCGGGAGCGCGACGAGTACGTGAGGGCCGCCGCCCCGGACTACCAGGCGGAGATCGCGCTCGGGGTGGAGCGGTTCCTCGAACCCCGCCGCGACACCTGCCCGTCCTGCGGCTCGGCCTCGCACGTGGAGTGGGTGCGCGGCAAGGACCTGGTGCAGCTCAAACCCGGCGAGTTCACCATGGACCGCTGCGTCGACTGCGGCCACGTCTGGCAGAACCCGCGGCTCACCGAGGCCGGTCTGGACTTCTACTACCGCGACTTCTACGACGGGTCCGGGGCGGGCGCGGCCGACGCGGTGTTCTCCGGCAAGGCCGAGCCCTACCACGACCGGGCCCGCATGGTGCGGCCGTTCACGACGCCCCGGCGCTGGCTGGACGTCGGGTCCGGACACGCCCACTTCTGCCGCGGCGCCAAGGAGATCCTGCCGGAGACCCGCTTCGACGGCCTGGACCAGGGCGCCGCGATCGAGGACGCGGCCCGGCTCGGCTGGATCGACACCGCGTACCGGGGCAACTTCAAGGACTTCGCGGGAGAGCTGCGCGACCGGTACGACGTGATCAGCATGCACCACTACCTGGAGCACACCCGCGACCCGTGGGACGAGCTGGACCTCGCCGCGGACCTGCTGCCCGACGGCGGCTACCTGCTGATCGAGCTGCCCGACCCGGAGTGGCGCCTGGGCAGGCTGTTCGGCCGCTACTGGATGCCGTGGTTCCAGCCGCAGCACCAGCACATGATGCCGATCGCCAACCTGAGGCGGGCACTGGTCGACCGCGGCCTCACCCCCGTCGCCGAGGAACGCGGGGAAGCCCACTCCAGCACCGACTTCGTGGTGTCGGGCTTCCTGCTCCTCGCCTCGCTCGCACCCCGGTCGCCGTCGCCGTGGCGACCCCGGAAGGCCCGGTTCGCCGCCGTGCGCGGCGCGGCGGTGTGGACCGCGGGCATCCCGCTGCTGCTCGTCGCCGGGCTGCTGGACCGGACCGTCAACCGGACCCTGTCCCGTCGCACCGACCGCGGCAACGCCTACCGCGTCCTGGCCCGCAAGGAACAGCCGTGACCGACATCGCCGACCGCCCCGAGGTGGCACCGGAACTCAGGCTGGTCCCGCACACCTTCCGGCAGGTGTTCGGCCGCCCGGCCGAGGGCGTCTGGTACGCGCCGGGAACGGTGACCCTGATGGCGGGGCACCCCCGGTCGCTCGCGGTCTGCGCCCGCTGGGGCGCGATCGTGGCGGGGGAGCGGCGGGACGACGGCGTGCTGGAACTGGCGTCGATCAACCGCCCGGCCGAGCCGGTCCCGCCGCGGGCGGCGGACGCCGTGCCGCCGTGGGCGGAACCGATCGCCGCGGTGGCCGAGAAGATCGGCGTCGGCGGTGGCGCCACCCTGCTGTGCAGCGTGGACCTGCCGCGCGGCTCCGGGCTGGCCGCGGCGACCGCGCTGGCGTGCGCGGCGGCGTTGGCGCTGCGGGACCTGCACCGGCCGGACCTGTCCACCGAGGACCTGATCGGGCTGGTGGCCGGTTCGGAGGCCGCGTTCCTCGGTCGGGCGGGCCGGGCGGTCGGTCACGACGGCGTGGTGGTGCCGTTCGACCTGGCGGCGGCGGGGCGGCGGCTGCTGGTGGTCGACACCCGGATCCGCCGCGGTCCTCCGCACCCGCTGGCGCACGCCACCGGCCTGGACGGCGACCTCGGTCGGGCGTTGACGGGGTACCACCGGGCGCGGCACCGCGACCCGGAGCAGGACGCCGTGGTCGAGGCGGCGCTGGCCGCGGGAGCGCACGGTGCCAGCGCGCTCGTGGACGAACCCGGCCGCCCCGTCGTGGTCCTGGCGGACGCGTCCGCGGTGCGCCCGATCCGGGCCGCGATCACCGCCGCGTGCTCGCTCGCACCGCGGTACGTCACCGTGCTGCCCACGGGAGGCGCCTACCGGGTGGGGTAGGCCCGCAGCGTTCCCGCGGAGCGGTGGAAGTCCTCCACGAGCGGGTTGTCGTCGCGGGAACGGGTCGCGGCGACGACCCGGCAGGGCTCGATCCCCTCGACGGCGACGGTGACGACGTCGTCCCGCGCGGTCAGGCGCCGGTCGTTCGCCGCCACGAGGGCGACGGCCCGCCCGTCGGCGACGACGTCCAGCTTGTCCTCGACGGTGTCGGCCACCAGCGGGGCCAGGGTGGCGGCGCGGTGGTCCGGGCGCGGTTCGAGCCGCCAGAAGTCGATCCACGGCGAGGGCGCTCCGGAGCAGGCGACCACGGGCTCGTCGGCGAAGTCGTCCGGGGTGACGGTGTCCTTGCCCGCCAGGCGGTGGGAGGCGGGCAGGACCAGCACCCGCGGCTCGTCGTAGAGGACGGTGAGGGTCAGGTCGTCGGTGGGGATCGGGAGGGGCGTGCGGGTGACCAGCGCGTCGACCCGGCCCTCGGGCAGGGCGCGGGTGTCCTGCCAGCCCAGGCGGCGGGTGCGGACGTGCGCGTCGGGGAGGCGGCGGCGCAGGTCCCTGACCACGGGGGTGATGACGAGGTCCTCGACGTGGCCGATGGTGATCGCGCGGGGCGACGCGGCGTCGCGCGCGGCGTCCACCGCCAGGGTGGCGTGGTGCAGCAGGGTCTGCGCGCGGGGGAGGAACGCCTCGCCCGCGGCGGTGAGCCTGCTGCCCTGGGTCGTGCGCTCCAGCAGGCGCACGCCGAGGGTGTTCTCCAGCCGCTGGATCTGGCGGCTCAGCGACGGCTGGGCGATGTGCAGGGCCGCCGCGGCACGGGCGTAGTTGAGGTGCTCCGCGACGGCGGTGAAGTAGCGGACCAGCCTCAGGTCCAGGTCGTGCGGAGGACGTGGCGCGGTGGGCTGGACCTCGCCGCCGGACATGATCTCAGCCTACCCGTGATGTCGCTGCCGCATGACGGGGTGCGGAACGGGTCTTGGACGGCAGCGGCGCGGCGCGGTTGGCTCAGGACCGTGTCCATCGACCACCGCTCGCGGACCGCTCCGCCCACCGGGGCGAGTTCCGGCACCGGCGCCGCCTTCGCCACGGCCCCGGCCCCGTTCGCCGACGCGGATCCGGAGCCCCCGGCCCCGGAGATCGCCGTCGGCGTCGCGGCACCGGTCCAGCTCACCGCGGCGTTCGCGGCGCGGGCGCGCCGTGGTGGTGGAGCGCGTGTTCGACCCGGACCGACGGACTTCCTCGTCAGCACTCGCATCGACCGAACTCCCACGGACGGACAACTCCCATGACCATCGTTCTCGTGCACGGCGTCCCCGTCACCTCCGCGGTGTGGACGCCGCTGCTCACCGAGTTGGCCGAGTCGGGTCACGATGACGTGGCCCTCCTCTCCCCTCCCGGCTTCGGCGCCCCGCTGCCCCCGGATTTCGGTGCCACGATCGACGACTACCGGAACTGGCTCGTCGAGGAGCTGTCCCGGTTCGACGCACCCGTGGACCTCGTCGGCCAGTCCATGGGAGGCGGTCACGTCCTGGAGGTCGCGATGACCCGCCCGGACCTGGTGCGCAGTTGGGTCAGCGACGTCATCGGCGGCTTCGAGCCGGACTACTCCTGGCACCCGGTGGCGCGGACCTGGCAAACGCCGGGCGAGGGAGAGCGGTCCCTCGAGGAGCTGTTCGCCGGGGACACCGCCGACCGGGCCGCGCGCATGGTCGACTGGGGGATCCCCGAGCCCGTGGCGGGCGAGGTGGCTCTCGCGCAGGGCCCGGACATGGCGAGGGCCATCCTCGCGCTGTACCGGTCCGCGGCACCACCGACGCTGAGCGAACGCGGCCGCGACCTCCCCTCTGCCGCCGCTCGGCCCGGTCTGGTCTCGATCCCGACCGAGGACCTCACCGTCGGCAGTGTGGCCAGTCGCCATCGCGCCGCCGACCGTGCGGGCGCTCGCGCCGTGGAACTCGACGGAATCGGTCACTGGTGGATGCTGGAAGACCCCGTCCGGGCGGCACGGGTGCTGGCCGAGTTCTGGAGCGGACTGCAGCGGGGGTTCCCGGCGCCGATCGACGACCACGGACGCGACCCCCGGTGATCACGGAGGCGCCCGTGTTTCGTCGCCCGGCGGAACTCCGCACTCGGGCGGGGAACGCCACGCCGCGGGCTACTCCACCGCCGTCCGATCAGCGGTAGGTGGCGCGGTGGCGGAGTTCTAGTGTGTTTTGCCAGGGATTCGCAGGCACAGGGGACGAGTGCGATGAAACTGGAACCCTCCTTGCAGCACGCGGTGGCGGTGTGGCGCACCGAACTCGGCCACGCGGCGGAGGGCGTGCGCCCCCGGCTCGCCGGACCGGGGGCCGAGAGCAGGCGCGTCACGGTGCTCGTGCGCTACTCGGGTGACGTCGAGGCGTTGCGGCGAGCCGGACTGGACACCGGCTACGACAGCGGCGGTGTGGTCTCCGGGATCATCGCGCTGGCGGACCTGGACCGGCTGGACGCCGTGCCGGGGGTCGAGTCCGTCTCGCTGGTGAAGCCGCCGCGGCCGAGCCTGGACGACACGGTCGAGGAGATGCGGGTGCCGTGGAAGGTGCCGCCGACGACGCCGTGGCCGGGGCGGGGCGCGGGTGTGATCGTCGCGGTGATCGACACCGGGATCGACGTCTTCCACGAGTCCTTCCGCAACACCGACGCGGACAAGACCACCCGCATCCTGGAGCTGTGGGACCAGGGGGCGAAGCCGACGGACGGCGGACTGCCACCGCCCGCGGGCTTCCAGCAGATCGGTCGGCTCTACCAGCCGCAGCACATCAACGCCGCGCTGAAGTCCGGCCAGCCGTTCGCCAGCGTCGACGAGGACGGCCACGGCACGCACGTCGCGGGCATCGCCGCCGGCGACGGCAGCCAGGACGACCGGTGCAGCTCTCCCGGCACGTACACCGGGGTGGCGCCGGAGGCGGACCTGGTCGTGGTGAAGGCGATCGCCTCGTCGTCGTCGAACGTGCCGGACGCCATGAGGTGGTGCGCCCAGGCGGGCGGGAGGCACGCGGTGGGCAACCCGCCGGTGGCGCGGCCCGTGGTGGTCAACTGCAGCTTCGGCTTCAGCACCGGGCCGCACGACGGCACCGACGCGCTGGACTGGGTCATCGACGACGTCCTGCGGCCCACGGCCGTCCCACCGCCCCCGCCGCCTCCGGGGGTCGCCTTCGTGGTGGCCGCGGGCAACTCGGGCGTGCACGAGATCCACGAGAGCGGCACTGTCCCGGCCGGCGGACCGGGAGGAACCGCCACCGTGCGCTTCCGCGTCCCGGAGAACTCGCTCAAGGTGGACCTGCTCGACATCTGGTACACCGGTGCGGCGTCGCTGAACATCGAGCTGATCGCGCCGGTCAGCGCCTCCTTCCCCGGCACGGTCACGACCGGCGTCATCGCGCCCGTCCCGGTTCCGCCCGCGGGCACGCCGCCCAGGACGTTCACGATCGGCCGGATGACCCTGACGGTCACGTCGCTGGCCGTCCAGCACGGCAACGGCAAGAAGCAGATCGAGGTCACGATCGCCGTTCCGGCGGACACGGCGGTCCGGGAGGGCGAGTGGCGGTTCACGTTGACCAACACGACCTCGACCCCGGCCGTCTGGGACGCGTGGTTCGAGATCGAGCACGGCGACGCCTTCCCGACGTTCCGCCTGGAGTCGGAGCCGGACCGCGTCGAGAGCAGGCGCGTCAACACGATCAACTCGCCCGGCACCTCGCGCAACGCGATCACCGTGGCCAGCTACGCCGACGGCGGCGGTGAGCTGGCCGACTCCTCCTCCAGGGGGTTGCCGACCCAGGCCGTCACCCCGCCGGGCGAGATCAAGCCGACGGTCGCGGCACCCGGTGTCGCGGTCGCGGCCCCGCGCAGCAGGCTCGACAAGGACAGCAACTCCTCCTGCTGCGACCAGCTGGTGCTCGACTCGTTCGGCACCAGCATGGCGTCGCCGCACGTGGCCGGGCTGGTGGCGCTGATGTTCCAGAAGAACCGGAACCTGACCTTCGTGGACGTCCGGGAGAAGCTCCAGAAGTCGTGCCGCGTCGACGGGATCCCGGCCGCCGAGGTCCCACCCGTGATCGCGCCCGGCATCAAGGGCAACCACCTGTGGGGCTCCGGCAAGGTCGACGCCGCGGCGGCCCTGAACCTGGTCACGGCCGCCGCCGCCTCCGCCGCCTCCGGTGGTGGTGGCGGCGCACCGCCGCTCGCGTTCGCCCCCGACGAGATCGGCCTGACGCCGCACACCCTCCGCTCCCGCGTCGCCGACCTGCACCGGCGGTTCGGCCCGAGACCGGGGGTGCAGCTGTTCGCCTCGCTGGTGAGCGAGCACGTGGACGAGGTGCTGCGCCTGGTCAACACCAACCGCCGGGTGCTGGTGGCGTGGCGGCGGCTCGGGGGACCGCAGGTGGTGCGCCGCCTGCTGCACGGTCCCGCCGTGAACGGCGCGCTGCTGCCCGAGGCGGTCGACGGCCTCGACGTCCACGAGCTGGTCACGGGGTTCCTCGCGGTGCTCGACCGGTTCGCGGGGCCGCGGCTGCGCGCGGACCTGGTCCGGTTCGCCGACTTCGTCCGGCTGTGGCCCGGTGGCAGCCTGGACCGCCTCGACGAGGCCGCGCTCGACCACGGGGCGGGCCGGTGAGCGCGGGCACCCTGGAGCTGCTGGCCAGGGAGATCGGCACGGCCCTGCTGCCGCTGGAGCAGAACCTGGCCGCGGCCGAGCGCGACGCGTTCTTCGCCGGGCTCGGGTTCCGGCTGCCGGGCGGGCTCGGCGCGGCGGGCGACGCCCTCGCCACCGTCACCAGGCAGGTCGGGGCCGCGGCGCCGATCGTCGCGCGGCTCACGCAGGCCATCACCGCGGGCGACGACGGCGCGATCGTCGCGGAGGGACTCGCGCTGGTCCGCGGGCTCGCCGAGACCTTCACCGCGCTCGACGGCCTGGCGCCGGCGCTGAGCGCCGCCGTGACCGGCTCCACCGGCCTCACCCCCGCCCAGCGCACCCGGCTGCTGGCCGAGGCGGCGCTGATGCCCCAGCGGCTCGTCGAGTTCGCGGTGATCTCCTACGTCGAGGGCAAGGGCCGCGCGGCCGTCGAACTGCTCACGCTCCTCGGCGTCGTCGAGGACGGCCCGGTGAACGACCCGGACGACCCGGACGCGGTCCCCGGACGCCGCAGGCGCCTGCACCTCGACCGCTTCCTCACCGTCCTGACCGACCCGGCGCGGTGGCTGCGCGACACGGTCGGCTTCGGCGCGGACGGGTTCGACGGCGCGCTGCTGTGGCCGCGCGTCTCCGCCCTGCTCGCCGGGCGCGGCGCGGAGTCCGTGCTCCTCACGCCGCCCGGTGGGCCACCGGTGCTGGAGGCCTACTTCCTGCGGTTGAGCGTCGACCCGACCACGAGCCCACCGGCGGTCACCGCACGGCTGCGGGTGCCCGCGCGGCGGGACGTCGCGCTGACCATCCCGCTCGGTTCGCTGTGGACGCTGACCCTCGCGGTGGCGTCGCGGTTCGAGGCGGGGCTGGACGCCCGCGTCCGGCCCCCGTTCGACGTGGAGCTGACCCCGCCGACCGGCTCGCTGGAGCTGGACGTGACCGCGGGCGCGCGCGCCGAGCGGGGCGGCGCGCCCATCGTGCTGATCGGCACGACCGGTTCCTCGCGCCTGGAGGTCGGCCGGTTCGCCGTCGCCGTCGGGGTGCGGGCGTCCGCCGACCCCGGTGGCGGCGTCACCGCCGAGCCCTCCGCACGGGTGGAGCTGTCCGGCGGGCACGTGCTGATCGACCTCGCGGGCGCGGACGGGTTCATCGGCACGGTCGCGGGCGGCGCGAAGATCGAGTCGGCCTTCGAGGTCACCGGGACCTGGGCGCCGTCGACGGGGCTGCGCCTGGAGGGCAGCGGCGGACTCGACCTGGAACTGCCGCTGCACGTGGAGCTGGGGCCGATCGAGATCACCGCGCTGCACCTCGGTGTCGGGTTCGCCGCGGACGGCACGGTGCCGATCGAGGTCTCCGGCGGTTTCACCGCCGCGCTCGGCCCGATCAGCGCGGCGGTCGAGCGGGTCGGCCTGGTCGCCGACCTGTCCTTCCCCGACGGCGGCGGCAACCTCGGCGTGGCCGACCTCGCGTTCCGGTTCAAGCCGCCGACCGGTGTCGGGCTGGCCGTGGACGCCGGGATCGTCACGGGCGGCGGTTTCCTGTCCTACGACGAGGCGCGCGGCGAGTACGCGGGCGCGCTGGAGCTGGAGTTCGCGGGGTTCGTCGACGTCAAGGCGATCGGGCTGATCACCACCAGGATGCCGGACGGCAGCCGGGGGTTCTCGCTGCTGATCGTGCTCACCGCAGAGTTCGGCCAGGCGGGCATCCAGCTCGGGTTCGGGTTCAGGCTCCTCGGCGTCGGCGGGATCCTCGGCCTCAACCGCAGGATGGACCTCGACGCGCTGGTCGAGGGCGTCGTCACCGGGTCGATCCAGTCGGTCCTGTTCCCGCGCGACGTGGTGGCCAACGCGCCGCGCATCCTCAGCGACCTGCGCACGTTCTTCCCACCGGACGAGGGCACGTTCCTCGTCGGCCCGATGGCCAGGATCGGCTGGGGCACGCCGACGCTGGTCAGCGTCTCGCTCGGGGTGGTCGTCGAGATCCCGCCGGGCAACATCGCCGTCCTCGGCCTGCTCGAATGCCTCCTGCCCAGCGAGGACGTCGCGCTGCTGGTGCTGCGGGTCAGCTTCGTCGGCGCGCTGGAGGTCGACCGGTCCAGGCTGTGGTTCTTCGCGCGGCTGTTCGACTCCCGCGTCCTCACCATGACCATCGAGGGCGGGATGGGGCTGCTCGTGGCGTGGGGGGACAGCCCCGACCTCGTGCTGTCCGTCGGCGGCTTCCACCCCGCCTACACCCCGCCGCCGCTGCCGTTCCCGGTGCCGCCGCGCATCTCCGTGGACATCCTGAACTCGCCGGGACAGCTGATCCGGGTGTCCGGCTACTTCGCCGTCACCAGCAACACCGTCCAGTTCGGAGCGAAGGCCGAGCTGCGGCTCGGCTTCGGCGGCTTCGGCGTCGAGGGCCACCTCGGCTTCGACGCGCTGTTCCGGTTCTCGCCCTTCTCGTTCGTCGTCCGCGTGTCCGCCGGGGTGTCGCTCAAGGCGTTCGGCATCGGGCTGTTCGGCATCGACCTGGACTTCACCCTGGAGGGTCCCGCGCCGTGGCGGGCGCACGGTCGCGGGTCGATCTCCCTGCTGTTCTTCGAGATCTCCGCCGACTTCGACATCACCTGGGGCGAGGAGCGCACCACCACGCTGCCGCCGGTCGCGGTGCTCGCGCTGCTGGAGGCCGAGATCCGCAAGGTCGAGGGCTGGCGGACCCGGCTGCCCTCGGGCGGGTTCACCCCGATGGTCACGCTGCGACGGCTCCCGCCCGGCGACGACCTCGTCCTGCACCCGCTCGGCACGCTGGTCGTGCGGCAGCGGGCCATCCCGCTCGGCGTCCGGATCGACCGGGTCGGCGCGCAGCGCCCGAGCGACGGCAAGCGCTTCACCGTCGAACCCGCGCAGAACAGCGGGCTGGTGCGGAGCTCGGTCACCGACGACGAGTTCGCCATGGCCCAGTACCAGGACATGGACGACGCGGCGAAGCTGTCGCGCCCGGCCTACGAGACCCAGGACGCGGGGCTGGAGCTGGTCGCCGCGGGCGGCGCCATCGCCTCGCCCCGCGTGGTGCGCCGCAGCGCCCGCTACGAGCTGCACGTCATCGACAGCGAGGCCCCGTCCGAACCCGACGCCGCGCGCGCCGCGACCGTGCGGCGCTCCCCGCGCCTGTACTCCCCGCCGCCCGCGGTGTTCGGGCAGCTCCTGGCGGGCAGCAGCACGGCTCGGTCGCCGCTGTCGCGGCGGGAGGCCCGGCAGCGGCAGCCGTTCCCCGCCGCCGAGACCGTGCGGGTGGCGGGCAGCCGGTACGTCGTGGCCCACCTGCGCAACAACCACCAGGCGTTCCCGCCCGCCACCGCGAGCGCCACGACGTCGAGCTTCCGCAGCGCTGCGGCGGCCGAGGACGCCGTGGCCGACTGGGTCCGCGCGGACCCGTCCCTGGCCGGGCGGCTGCACGTCCTGCGCCAGTCCGAGGTGCTCGGCGGTGTGCTCGCCGAACCGGGTGCCTGGTCGGCCGCGGGCACGCCGCCGATCGCGGTCGCGGAGGCCGACGCGGTCCGCCTGACCTCCGGAGGGGTGCTCGTCGCGGGCGGTGCGGACGCCGCCGGGGCACCGGTGGCCGCGGTGGCGGTGTTCGACCCGGTCGCGCGCACCTGGGCCGCCGGGACCGCGGCACTGGCCACGGCCCGCCGCAGGCACACCACGACCCGGCTCGGTGACGGTCGGGTCGTCGTCACGGGCGGTGTCGGCACCGCGGGCGGGGTGCTGGCCGGGGTCGAGGTGTTCGACCCGGTGACGGGCACGTGGTCGGCTCCGGCGACCGGGCTCGCCACCGCCCGGTCCGGGCACCGCGCCGTGCTCGTGGGCAAGGAGCTGCTGGTGGCGGGTGGCACGAGCGCCAGGGGCGCCGCGCTCGCGTCCGCCGAACTGCTCGACCCGGCCACGCTGGCCCGGACCGCCGTCGGGTCGATGGCGCAGGCGCGGACCGGGCACGCGGCGGTCGTGCTCGGCACCGGGAAGGTCCTCGTCGTCGGTGGCGCCGTGCCGACCGGTGAGGGGGAGCGCGCGCTCGCGTCCTGCGAGCTGTACGACCCCGCGACGGGGACGTGGACCCCGACCGGCGACCTCGCCGTGCCGCGCAAGGGCCACCAGGCGACGCTCCTGCCCGACGGCCGGGTGCTGGTCACCGGCGGCGACGCCGTCCCGGCCGTCCCGTACCGCGTCGACAGCCTGGCCGCGGCCGAGGTGCACGACCCGAAGACCGGCGCGTGGACGCGGGTCGACGACCTGCCGGGCGGTGGCCGCAGCGGGCACCGGTGCGTCCGCACGCCCCGTGGTGCCGTCGTCGTCGGCGGTGTCGGCGGGCCGCGGGCGACGGCCGGGTTCCGCGACGTCGTGGCGTTCGACCCCGCCACCGGCTCGTGGACCAGGACCGGCGCGCTGGCCACCGGCCGGTGGGACTTCCCGGCAGTGGACCTCGCGGACGGCCGCGTGCTCGTCGTGGGCGGTCGCGCGCTGGCCGGGCCCGCCGCGCCGGGCCCGGCCCAGCTCGCCCCGACCGCGGAGACCTACCTGCCATGACCAGAGTCGGAGGGACCAGACCATGACCACCGGCATCCTCGCGACCGAGACGTGGTCGGCCGCCCCGGACCACGCCGTGGCCGCGTGCTGGCGCGGTCAGCACGACCACGCCGTCGTCCTCGCCGCGGGCGCGAAGGTCCTCGTCGCGGGCGGCGCGGACGCCGCGGGCGCGGGCCTGCGGCAGAGCGCGGTGTACGACGTCGCCCTGAACACCTGGTCGCCGACCGCCCAGCTCGGCACCGCCCGGCAGCTGCACGCGCTCGCGGTCCTGCCGGACGGCGCGGTGCTGGCCACCGGGGGGACCAGCACCGCGGCGGGCACCCCGCTGAC
Organism: Umezawaea sp.; assembly: GCF_057122925.1. NCBI lineage: Bacteria > Bacillati > Actinomycetota > Actinomycetes > Pseudonocardiales > Pseudonocardiaceae > Umezawaea > Umezawaea sp. Next base: position 29,137 of record NZ_DBNGPQ010000024.1, read on the forward strand.
CACGGCCGAGGTCTTCGACCCCGCGTCGAACACCTGGCAGGCGACCGCGCACGACCTGGTGACGGGCCGGTTCGGGCACAGCGCGACCACGCTGTCCACCGGACGCGTCCTCGTCGCGGGCGGCAGCGGGCCGCGCGCCGGTGGCGGGGTGGTGGCGCTGCGCTCCGCCGAGCTGTTCAACCCCGCCGACGGCACCTGGGAGGCGGTCGGGCACGACATGGCCGACGCCCGCACCGGCCACACCGCGATCCCGTTGCAGAACGGGCAGAAGGTGCTGGTCTGCGGGGGCAGCGTGCCCGTCGGCGCGGGCGGCGAGGCGGACCTGGCGTTCTGCGAGCTGTACGACACGGCGACCGGGACGTGGACGCCGACCGGGAGCATGGCCCACGCGCGCGCCGCCCACTCCGCCACCGCGCTCACGGCCACCACGGTCCTGGTCGCGGGTGGCCGCGCGCCGGGCGCGACCGGGGACGGGTTCGACCCCTTCGCCCGCGCCACCGCCGAGGTCTACGACCTGGCCACGGGCACGTGGCACGCCGTGGCCGCGATGCCCGCCGGACGGGCGTTCCACCGCGCGGTCGCGCTGGGGCCGGGCACGGTGCTCGTGGTCGGCGGCGCCGACCACGTCGACAACGAGACCGGCTACCGGGGCGCACTGCGGTTCTCGGCGGGCGCGTGGACCCCGTACGCGGGACTGGCCGAGGGCCGGTGGGCGTTCGCCGCGGCCTCGTCGGGCTCGAAGGTGCTCGTCGCGGGCGGCGTCACCCGCACCGGCCTCGCCGCCGCCGCGGGCCCCGTCGAACTCACCGCGACCGCCGAACGGAGCGGCACGTGACCGACGGCGCCTACTCCTTCCTGCCCTGGCTGCGGACCGGACTCACCACCAGGATCACCGGCGAGCCGGGAACCGGCCGCGCGACCGTCCCGGTCCAGCTGGAGCTGGTCGGCGACGCGCTGACCGCGGGCGCCCCCGCGCCCCGGACGCTGGTCCAGCAGCCGGTGCAGCTCTACGGCCCCGGCGACGTCGTCGGGATCGACCCCAGGGCCATCTCACGGGTGGAACCGCTGCCGTTCACCACCAACTTCGAACCCAACTACCTGGCGCACGTGGAGTTCTACGACGAGGACTTCGCCTGGCGCTACAGCCCGGCCGCGCCGAACGCCGCCACCAGGAGGCTCACCCCGTGGCTCGCGCTGGTCGTGCTCGCGGAGGGCGACGAGTCGGGGCCCGCCGAGTTCGAGGACGGCGGGGCGGGCGACGGGCCGCTGCCGTTCATCACCGTCACCGCCCCGACCGCGCTCCAGCCTCCCGGTGACCTCGGCGCGTTCGTCCACGTCCACGTCAACGGCTCGCTGGCGGGCAGGCTCGACGTGGACGACACGACCCCCGGCGGCATGGGAGGCGTGCTGTCGACGCTGGCCACCGTGCTGCGGAACTCGCCGGACAGCGCCTGCTCGCGGCTGCTGTGCCCCCGGCACCTCAAGCCCACCACCACCTACCACGCGTTCGTGGTGCCCGCGTTCGAGACCGGCAGGCGCGCCGGGCTCGGCATCGAGCCGGGGCAGATCGCGGCGACCACCCCGAGCTGGGGCGTGCCGGGGATGCCCTCGCCGGGCAGGCTCCCGTACTACCACCGCTGGCAGTTCGCCACGAGCCCGGCGGGCGACTTCGAGTTCCTGGTCCGGCTGCTCAAGCCGATCGAGGCGGGGGAGCCGATCGGCCTGCGCGACGTGGACGCGCACCGCTCGCCCGGTTTCGGCCTGCCCGGTCTCACCACACCCACCCAGCCCGACGGCGTGCTGCGCCTCGGCGGCGCGCTCCAACTGCCCGACTCCGACAAGGTCGTCGACGAGTTCGAGAACTGGGACGACTACTACGGGCAGCAGCCCCCGGCCGATCCGCCCGCACCGCCCTACCCGAACCAGTGGCAGCGCGCGCTGGCCGGGCTGATCAACCTCGCCGAGGCCTACCAGCACCAGACGGCCGCCGCCGCGAACACCGCGCTGGCGCCGCGGATCCCCGACCTCGCGGGGCAGGTCGACCCGGTGATCACCCCGCCGCTGTACGGGCGGTGGCACGCCCTCACGCCGAAGCTGCTGAGCACACCGGAGGGCACCCCGCTGCCCGACGCCGAGGTCCACAACTGGGTGCACCGGCTCAACCTCGACCCGCGCTTCCGGATCGCCGCGCACCTCGGCACCAAGGTGGTCCAGGCGCGGCAGGAGGAGCTGATGGCCGCGGCCTGGGAGCAGCTCGGCGAGACGCGGCGGGCCAACGCGTGGATCAGGACCGCCCAGCTGGCCAGGGAGGTCGGCGAGGTCCTGCACGGCAAGCACATCGCACGGCAGACCGGGGCGGTCGGGACGGCGGGCGCGGAGCCGCTCCCCTCCGGCCGGGCGCTGACGATCACCGCCCCCGCCCACCCCAAGGTGCTCGACCGCCCCGGCGCCGCGGCGGCGGAGGCGGGCGAGGTGTTCGCCGTCGGCTTCAAGGTGTCGCGCAGCCGGGTCGCGACGGCCCCCGTGTCGCCCACGATGCGCCGCCTCACCCGACCGGGCGGCAGGCTCATGAGGACGCTGGCCACCTCGCTGGACACGCTCGTCGCCCGCATCGACGAGCAGCAGGTCGCCGCCGCGCCGCCGCTGGAGACCCCGCCCGGACTCGTCCTGCCCGCCCGGCGGGCCGACGCGGCCGTCCTCGACGACCGGCCGCGGCTCGACGTCGCGGACACCACCACCGCCGTGGTCGCCGGTCTGGACGCGAACACGACGGTCGTCGACAGCATCGTCGCGGCGGTGAACCTGCCCGCGCGGCTGGCGCCGAAGGACGGCGAGCTGACCGAGGTGATGGCCTACCCGAGGTTCGACGTGCCGATGTACACCGAGCTGCTGAGGATGTCGACCGACACCTTCGTGCCCAACCTCGGGCTGCTCCCGCCGAACTCCATCACCCTGCTGGAGCCCAACACCAGGTTCATCGAGTCCTACCTGGTCGGCCTCAACCACGAGATGGCCCGCGAACTGCTCTGGCGGGAGTACCCGACCGACCAGCGCGGCACGCCGTTCCGCCAGTTCTGGGACCCGCGCACCGCACCGGCCCGGCCGAACGAGACGGCGGACCAGCGGCGCGAACGGCTCTACGACATCCCGCCGATCCACGAGTGGGGCACCACCTCCCGGCTCGGCGAGAACCCCAACCCGAGGCCGAGACCCGGTGATCCGCCGCGCGCGGTCACGCTCGTGCTGGTGATCCGGGGTGAGCTGCTGCGCAAGTACCCGACCGCGGCCGTGTACGCGCACAAGGCCGTGTGGCCGGACAGGAAGGGGCAGCCCGGTGTCCCGGACAAGACCGGTGAGCGGACGCTCGCGGCGCTGCCGCCGAACGAGGCCCCACCGAGGAAGCTGGTCCGGCTGCCGATCTACGAGGCCAAGGCCGACCCCGACGTCTACCTGCTCGGCTTCGACCTGAGCGCCGACGAGGCCCGCGGCACGGGCGGCGACCTGGGCTGGTTCTTCGTGCTGGAGGAACGGCCCGGCGACCCGAGGTTCGGGCTCGACGAGGACCGGCCGGGCGCGCAGGCACCGGTCGAGGTGTGGAACGACCTGTCCTGGGGCCGCGTCGACCCGGCGGGCACCGGTTTCATCCGGTTCGACGGGGGCGTCACCGTCGGGCTGGAGGACTTCAACCACGACGAGGACGACCAGGAGAAGACCGAGCAGCGCGCCGACGACGTGCGGGTCGCGCCGTGGTCGCCGGACGTCAGCGCCGCGGACGCCGCCTACATCCTCTTCCAGGCCCCGGTGCTGGTGGCCGTCCACGCGCAGGAGATGTTGCCGGATGCCCCCGCTCAGCCTTGACTTCCCGGTGCTGCTGGGCCCGGTCAGGATCGAGACCCGCTTCACCCAGACCGAGCTGCTGGTCCGGGTGTTCCCCGACGAGTGGTCGGTGACCAAGCTGGAGCCGAGGCCGACGCGGGCGGAGCTGGCCGCGCTGGACGCCTACTGGGCCGCGCTCTGGGCCTCCGGCGGCTCGGCGGTGGGGGAGCGGGCCGCGTGGCACGAGCTGGTCGCCCGGATCCCCACCGGACGCGCCGGGTGGCTGCTGCGGAACCGCACACCCGCCAACCCGACCGAACGCCCGCTCGGCGTGCCCGCGGGCACGGCGGTGCTCGTGGTCGTGAGCCCGCAACCGGTCGCCGCGAACGACCGGCAGCCCACGACCGCCTACTGGACGGCCGTGTGGGGGGCGCACGGCGACCGGGCGGAGCTGCGCGCCGCCGAGGTCGCGCTGCTCGCGGCGGTCGGCCAGAACCAGACGAGGGCGAACGCGATCAAGGCCCGCCGTCCGTCCGGGGTGGACGCCGCGCCGAACGCTCCCGGCGATGCCGTCGTGGTGGCGTTCCTCGTGCTGCCCACGCCGGACGCGGGCCAGGTCGCGCCGCTGTCCTGGACCGCGGCGGCCACCGCCGCCCTGCTGCCCGACCGGTTCACCGTGACCGGGTACGTCGGCGGGACTGCCGTGTTCTCCAAGACCGGACAGCCGGTTCGCCAGGGCCTGGCCGTGAGCCCGGACCCGAACGAGCCGTCCGCGACCCAGCTCAGGATCGACGAGACCACCGGCGCGCTGGTCGTGCCGCCCGCGCTGCGCTGGCTGACCGACTTCGACGAGGCCGTCGCCGCGGGCGTGGGCCTGCGGATCCCGTTGCAGGACGCCTTCCGCGACCGCGTCGACCGGCTCGTCGTGCTCGGCCTGCGGGAACAGGCGACGCCGACGCAGACCGCGACCGCGTTCGGCGCCCTGCTCGCCGACCAGTCGCACAGCTCGGCCGGGCTCAGCCTGCTGCCGCAGGGCACGCCGACCAACAACTCCGAGGAGCGGTCCGCCGGGCAGGACCCGGTGACCGAGGCCGACACGGCGCTGTCCACGGCGGCCGGGTTCGCCGCCGCGGCGACCGACTGGACGACCAAGACCGACGGCCAGTGGCTCGCCGAACTGCTCGGGCTCGACCCGGCCGTGCTGGCGGGCGTGCCGAACGCGGAGGGCACCGACCGGCGGGACGCGCGGGCCGCGCACACCGCGCTGTGGCCTGCCACCACGGGCTACTTCCTGCCGTCGCTGCTGACCGCCGGTCAGGCCGAGCAGACCCGGCAGTTCTTCCTCACCCACGTCTCCGGGCGGGGCCCGCTGCCCTCGCTGCGCATCGGCCGCCAGCCCTACGGCATCCTGCCGACGACGGTGTTCTCCCGGCTCGCGTTCCCCGCCGCGGCGACGCACCGGACCGCCCTCGACCAGGCGCTGAAGACGGCGGCGCAGCAGTGGAGCGCGGCGCTCCCGCACGTCGCCGACCTCGACGAGCCCGGCCCCGACCGGCACCAGACCCTGCTGGACATCCTGGCGCTGCACCCGACCTCGGTCGAGTACCACGTGCTGGGCGACCCTGGCCACCCGCTGACCACACCCGTGGTCGACGACCGGCCGCTGTCCGAAGTGGACCGGATCCGGCCGTACACCGCGGACGGCCGCGACTACCTGACCTGGCTCGCCGAGAGCGACCCGGCCGCGGTCGCGGGCGAGCACGGCTTCGCCGACGACGTGCCGCCCTCGACGCTGCTCTACCGGCTCGCGCGGCGGGCGGTCCTGCTGACGCCGTCACCGGAACTGGACCAGGCGTTGACGATCCTGGCCGGGCTGCCCACCGCGAAGCTGGAGCGGGTCTTCGCCGAGCACCTCGACTGCGTCTCCCACCGCCTGGACGCGTGGCGGCTCGGGCTGGCCACCGAACGGCTGGCCGAGCTGCGGTACGGCCCCGACGGCACCGGCCAACCGGTGCGGGGCCTGCACCTGGGCGCCTACGGGTGGCTGGAGCACGTCACCAGGAACACCGACCCGGTGGACCTGGTCACCGTGCCCGCCGACCTCACGTCGGTGTTCGGCACCGCCCCGATCCCGCACGACCGGGGCAACGCCGGGTACGTCCACACCCCGTCACCCGCCCACGCGCGCACCGCCGCCGTGCTGCGGGCCGGGTACCTCGCGAACGCCGACCCCGCGAAGGCGACCGTGTTCGCGGTGAACCTCAGCTCGGAGCGCGTCCGGCTCGCCCTCACCATCGCGGACGGGATGCGCCAGGGCCAGTCGCTCGGCGCGCTGCTCGGCTACCGCTTCGAGCGGGGGCTGCACGACCGCGACGCCGGGTTGGACCGGTTCATCGCCGGGCTCCGGCTGAGGTTCCCGTTGCGCGCCAACAAGATCGAGGACACCGCGATCCCACCGGACGATCCGGGGGCGCCGACGAGCATCGAGCAGGTCGAGGCCCGCAACGTGGTCGACGGGCTCGCGCTGCTGCGGCGCGCCAACGAGCTGCGGGCCGCCGCTCCGCCGGGCGCCGAGCACCCGGACGACTACCCGTTCGGGTTCACCGACCTGCCACCGGCGACCGCGTCCCAGGTCGTCCACCTGCGGGCCGAGGTGGACGCGCTGCGCGACGCGGTGGACGCGGTCGCGGACGTCGCGGTCGCCGAAGGCGCGCACCAGGCGTTGCAGGGCAACACCGAACGCGCGTCGGCGGCGCTCGACGCCTACGCCAGGGAGGGGCTGCCGCCCGCGCCGTCGGTGGTGGAGACCCCGCGCGGCGGGACCACCCTCACCCACCGGCTGGCGGTGCAGTTCAAGTCCGGTGTCGACCCCGACGACGACGACCCGCCGCGGGCGCAGGCCGAGCCCGCCGTCGACGACTGGCTGCCGTCCGTGCTGCCGAAACCGTCGAGCGTGGCGGCGCTGGTCACCTGGCGGGACGAGGACGGTGACCTGCGCGGTCGCACCGTCACCCAGGCGGAGACGGGTCTGGCGCCGATCGACCTGCTGTGGGCGCTGCGCCCGGCCGACCAGGCCGCGATGACCGACCTGGACGACCGGATCCTCGGCGTCGTCATCGAGGCCGAGAAACCGAGGCCGGACCTCGAACTGCACATCGAGTACACCACCCGCGTCGACAAGAAGGTCACCTTCTTCGAGGTCTCGCCGCTGGTGGCGGCGGTGCGCACGCTGCTGACCACCGCCAGGCCGCTGCGCCAGAGCGACCTCGTGCCCGCCGCGGGCCCCGCCGCCGTGAACCGCGCCGCCGACGACGCCGTGTCGCTGTCGAGGAAGCGGCCTGCCACCGTGCTGGCGTCGATGGTCGACCTGATCGACGACGTGACCGACTACGTCGGCGACCTCGGCCCGCTCTACCCGGACGGCGCGCCGCCCGAGCGGACCCCGATCCTCAGCGGGATCGACGCGTTCCTGACCCGGTACGCGAAGCTGGCGGTGACCGCGAGCGGGTTCGGCGTGGTCCGCAGCGGCTGGAGCGAGCTGGCGCTGTGGCGGCGCGGGGTGTTCGCCGACGTCCTGGCGGCCGTGGCGGCGCTGGCGGCCCGGATGGCGACCGCGCTCGCCGCCGCCAACGCCCTGCTGGACCAGTACGAGAACCTCCCGAACCCGACGCCGAACCCGCAGCGGTTCGCCCTGCTGGAGCAGGCCGAGCGGCTGCTCACCACCCGGCCGAAGCGCAGGGACGACACCCCGGCGAAGATGCGCACGCGGGTCCGCACCCTGCGGAACTCCTTCAGCGGCACCGTGGACGGGCTCAAGCAGCTGGCGGGCACGAACCGGAAGGCGCTGAGCGACCTGCTCAAGGACGTCGTCGCGGCGCTGCCGCCCGCCGAGTTCGACCCGCGGGGCCTCGACCCGACCCCGTTCCAGGACCGCGTCGTGGCCTTCGGCGGGGAACTGCTGGCACGGGCGGGCAAGCTCGGGGACGAGCTGACCGCGCGGCGCGCCGCGGCGAGCACGGCGCTCCAGCTGCACGACCAGACCCCGCCGGGACCGGCCAGGGTCCGCGCGGCCACCGACGCGCTCAAGGCGCTGCTCGGCGAGGACGTCCTGTGCGTGCCCGAGTTCACCCCGCCGGCACCGGTCATCCAGCAGTGGCGCAAGGCACGGGCCGACAGCGGCGACCTCGTCGCGCACCTCAAGCCCGCGCGGGACTTCCCGGTCGACGACTGGCTGCACGGGATGGCGCGGGTGCGGGAGGCGCCGAGGCTGTGGGAGCAGGTGGTCCTGCTCTCCGACGCGCTGCTCGGACCGAGCGGGCTGTTCGGCACCGGCGGGTTCGACCGGGACGCACCCGAGCTGTCGCCGATCCAGCTCCCGTTCGTGCAGAACGACCACTGGCTGGGCCTGGAGTTCGCACAGGACTCCGCGCTGCCCGACCAGCTCGACGAGGACCGGCTGCTGTTCACCGCGCACTACGCGACCGGGCTCGGCGGCGACCAGCAGTGCGGGCTGCTGCTGGACGAGTGGACCGAGGTGATCCCCGCCGAACGCGAGACCACCGGGGTCGCCGTGCACCACGACGGACCGGATTCCGAGCCGCCGCAGGCGATGCTGCTGGTCGTGCCGCCGGTCCGGGTGGCGGGCGGGCAGTGGGCGGCGGCCGACCTGGTGGACGCGGTCACGGAGACGTTCGAGATGGCGAAGACCCGTGCGGTCGAACCGGCGCACCTCATGGCGGCGGCGCTCGCGCACCTGCTGCCGGCGACGTACTGGAGGGCCGACCGATGACCGATCCCGGCGCCGAGGTGCTGGACCAGCTCGTGGGGCGTCCACGCGCCACCGAGTTCACCCGCGCCCTGCGCGCGGAGGTCCGGGACCCGCTGTGGCTGCTCACCCGGCAGTGGCAGCTCGGCGAGTTCCGCGGCACCGACGGCGGTTCCCCGGTGACCGCCACGTACTCGGTCGCGCGGACGCGGCCCAGCCGGTTCCGGCCGTTCGGCGGCCCGCCGGAGGACCTGCCGACCAACCGTCCACTGGAGACGGTCGCGGAACGGCGGCGGCTCACCTTCGCCCACGGCACCGAGAAGATCGCCTTCGACCTGCGGCTCGCGATCGGCCACCGCTGGTTCAAGCTGCTCGACCAGCTGGGGCTGCTCGGCCACGTGCGCAAGTACGAGGAGCAGTACGCCGCGAAGTACCCGATCGCGCTGCCCACCGCGGCCGACGTCACGCAGCGCGCCAACCCGGCGGTGTGGGCCACCCTGCAGGCGGTCGCCGGTCGCCGCATGGACGGCTACGAGCTGTACCTGCACGTGAAGGGCGGTGGGGAGGCCGACGACGGCATCGACACCATCCGGCTGCTGCACCACGCCCCGCTGGTCAACGCGGGCAAGCGGCTGGTCGCCTGGTTCGACGCGCTGATCGACCAGCCGACGGGCGTCACGCAGGCCGACCCGGACGGTGACGCCACGTGGGACCCGCGCAGGCTGGAGCACCGGTTCTCGGTGGCCGCGTCGATGCCCGGCGGCGCCGAGAAGACCCTCACCGCGCGGGAGTACCCCGGCGGTCAGCTCGACTGGCACGCGTTCTCCGTCGACCCCGGCCCCCCGCTCGGCGGCGCGGAGCCACCGGAGCCCGCGCTGGCGCGGACGGTGTTCCCGGCGCCGGTCCGCTACTCCGGGATGCCGCTGCCGCGCTGGTGGGCGCTGGAGGACGGGAGGACCAACTTCGCCGCCGTCCGCCCGGACAGCACCGACCTTGCGCGGCTGGTGTTCCTGGAGTTCGCGCTGGTGTTCAGCAACGACTGGTACCAGCTCCCGTGCGACCTCCCGGCGGGCACGGTCGCGCGGATCCGCGGCCTGGTCGTGACCGACGTGTTCGGCCACCGGCAGTGGGTCACCCCGGCCGGTGCCGGGTTCGACGAGGACTGGCAGCGCTGGTCGATGTTCACCCTCGACACCATCGGCGGCGGCGACGTGCCCGCCGACACCGACCTGTTCCTGCCGCCGAGCGTGCCGAAGGTGGCCGAGGGCCCGCCGCTGGAGGAGGTCCTGCTGATCCGCGACGAGAACGCGAACCTGGTGTGGGGCGTCGAGCGGACCGTCCAGCTGCCCACCGGCCAACCGCACCGCGGTGCCGAGGCCGCCGCGGAAGTCTTGGCCCACCGCCGCCGGACCACCGCGCAGCCCGTCCCGGACCCGCCCCGCGCCGCCCTGTCCTACGCCGCGATGAACACCATCCCCGAGCACTGGATCCCGTTCATCCCCGTGCACGTCCCCGGCGACAACCGCGAGGTGCAGCTCCAGCGCGCGGCGATGCCCAGCGCGGTCGACGGCCACCCGGTCCGCCCGAGGACCACGCTGCTGCGCGAGGGTTTCGACCGCGGGCAGCAGTACTTCGTCAACGAGGAGGAGGTGCCGCAGGCGGGCACCCGCCTGTCCGTCGCCTACAACCGCACCCGCTGGCACGACGGCCGCCCCGTGGTCTGGCTCTCCGCCCACCGCGGCGCGGGCAGGGGGGAGGGGTCGAGCGGCCTCGTCTTCGACCTGCTCACCAGCACACCGCCGCCCGCCGACTGACCGGGGCGGGCGGCCTTCGTCGTTCGGCGGCTGGAGGACACCCGGTTCGGGCAGAATGGGCGCCCGTCGAGGACTGGGGTGGGATGAGACGCGCGTGGGCCGTGTCGGCCGCGGTGCTCGCGGTGTCGACGTACGCCTGCCTGTCCGTGGCCGCTGCGCTGCCCCTGTCGATCTGGGCCGGCGCGTCGGACGCCCGGTCCGAGCGGAGCGCGCCGCGGTTCGTCCTCGTGCGCCTGCTCGTCCACTTCGTCGACCTGTCCCCGCTCGACGCCTACTTCCGCGCGCTGCGCGGGTGGGAGTGGTTGCCGCGACTCGTGCTGCTGGTGGCGCTGGTGTCCGGGGTGTACCTGGCCACGCGGGCGGTGGGCTGGGCGCGGGTCGTGGTGGCGCAGGCGGGAGCCGTGCTGGTGGCAGCGGTGCGTGGTGCCGCGGGCGTGCGGGGCCGCATCCGGTACGGGCGACGGGTTCCCGCCGCGGGACGGTCGCGCACTCCGGCCTCCGTGTGTCCAGGGGTTGGATCACTGTACCGAGCCGGTCGCGTCGGTTTCGGCGGATTCGAGCGTCGTCCGGCGCGACCGCAGGACGACGAGCTCCGCGGGGCGCACCGCGGCCAGACCGGCCAGTCGGCCGTCGCGGCCGTCGTCGTGGTGCCGTCGCACCGGACGAAGCAGACCGGATCGGGAGCGCGAACCCGTGTGAGGTGGATCCACCGCCGTCGCGGTGTTTGGAAGTCGCCCCGCGCGGGCATCTCTCCGTCGAGCAACGTGAAGCGACGGAAGAGCCGGTCGCCACCGCCAGACGAAGGAGATTTCACCGTGGGTATCTTGGGTTGGATCGTGCTCGGCCTCATCGCAGGCGCCATCGCGAAGGCCATCATGCCCGGCAAGGACCCCGGCGGCATCATCATCACCATGCTGATCGGCATCGTGGGCGCCATCATCGGCGGTTTCGTGGGCAAGGCGCTGTTCGGCACCGACATCAGCACGTTCTTCGACCTCAGCACGTGGTTGCTGGCCATCCTGGGCTCGCTGATCCTGCTGGGCATCTACCGGCTGGTGACGGGCAGGCGCGCGCACGCCTGACCCGAACCCCCGCGAAACCCCCGGCGATCACCGATCGCCGGGGGTTTCGCCGTTCGCCAGGGGCGGGAGAGGTCTCAAGGGGACAACGCGGTCGACGTCGTCCGGTCGGGTGTCGCAGCGGCGTTTTCCGGGTACCACCGCCGGAATGAGCGCATGGCGTCGGGGTTCGGTACGGGTGGCGGTCTTGGTGGTGCTGGTCGGGTTGTCGGTCGCGGGGTGTCAATGGCCACGGGACGCGGCAGGCACGCTGGACCGGGTGCGCGGTGGTGCGGTGCGGGTCGGGTGGGCGGGTTCGACACGGACTCCCCGTGGCAGGAGGACGCGGCGCTGACCGTCGACCACCTCACCACCGACGCGGTGGTGGCCGTGCCCGCCGGGACGACCACCGACGTCACGGGGCTGTCGGTGCTGGTCCGGGAAGGCAGCGCGGACGAGGCGCTGCTGGCGGACGAGGGCGCGAAGCCCCGGCCCGTCAGCGGGATCGCGCGGCGGCCGAACGGTCCGGCGGTGGTTCCCGACTGGCTCGTGGACGCCGCGGGACTCGTCGACAGCGGAGTCCACCTCTCGACCGCCGACCACGTCATGGCGGTCCCGCTCGGCGAGAACGGCTGGCAGACCACCGTCGAGGGGTTCCTCCTGTCGCTCGACCAGGACGAGGTCCGACGACTGCTGCTCGACGCCGACCGAGCGGAGGGGTGAGCGGTGGCCGCCGTCTACGGCCGCTACGAACCGCCCGCCGACAAGGCCGACCTGCACCGCCGCGCCGTCCGGCTGGAGTGGTGGACGATCGGGTTCTTCGTCGCCGCCATCACCCTGCTCGCGGTCACCCTCGGCCAGTCGCAGGCGATGGAGGCCGCCTGGGTCGAGGACATCCTCGCCCTCACCCCGCCGGTCGCGTTCCTCATCGCCAACCGCTACCGCAACCGGGCGCCGAGCCCGGAACACCCCTACGGCCACCACCGGTCGGTCGCCATCGCCTTCCTGGCCTCCGCCCTGTCGCTGCTGGTCCTCGGCGGCTACGTCCTCGTGGACTCCGTGATCCGGCTCGTGGAGGGCGAACGTCCACCGATCGGTCTGGTGGAGGTGTTCGACGTGACGGTGTGGCTGGGCTGGCCGATGATCGCGGTCCTGCTGCTGACCATGGTGCCCGCCATCCTGCTCGGCCGCGCCAAGATCGGCCTCGCCGAGGAGCTGCACGACAAGGTCCTCTACGCCGACGCCGAGATGAACCGCGCGCCGACTGGCTCACCGCGGCCGCCGCCGTCCTCGGCATCCTGGGCATCGGCGCGGGCCTGTGGTGGGCCGACGCCGTCGCGGCGATCTTCATCTCCGCGGACATCGTCCGCGACGGCCTGCGCACCACCCGCACCGCCGTGACCGACCTGATGGACCGCAGGCCCCGCACCGTGGTCGACGGCGAACCGCACCCGCTGCCCGGCAGGCTCACCGACCTCGCCCGCAGCCAACCCTGGGTGGACGACGCGTGGATCAGGCTCCGCGAGGAGGGCCACGTCTTCGTCGGCGAGATGCTCGTCGTGCCAGGGCCCGGCACGGACGACCTTCCCAAGAGGCTCGAAGAACTCGGCGAACTGCTCAGGGACACCGACTGGCGCATGCACGACCTCGTCGTCGCCCCGGTGCACCGCATCGACCACGCGTAGCGTTCGAGTGTGGTTGTCAGCTCAATAACTTCAGTGTTGACCGAAATCAACCAGGGTCAGCCCGCTGTCCGTCCCGCACGACGAGGAGAGGACCGGCTCATCGCCGCGCTCCACGGCGGCGGTGGGGCTGGCACCAGGGCGGACCGGCTGGTCGGCCGGATCGTCGAGCGGTCGGGTGGCTCCTACGGTCCTGGGCGTGGTCGAAAACTGCATCCCCTTGCGCCGCAAGGCGATTGCCCTCACCTCCGCCGTGCTCCTGGCCGCCTCGCTCGCGGCGTGCGCGACGCCTGCCGCCACGAGCGGCCCGGCGCCGAGCACGCCCGCGTCCGCCGATCCCCGGACGCTCAGGGTGGTGCACGCCGAGCACGAACTGGTCTTCCACGTCGTGGACGGCGCGCTGCCTGCCCTGGTGCTGGACGCGGGTGGCGGGCTGGACTCCGTCGTACTGGAAGGACCTGGCGCCGCGGCTGGCGAAGACCACCGGTTCGAAGGTCATCACCCACGACCGGGCGGGCGAGGGGGAGAGCGACGAGGTGTCGGGGCCGTGGCGGGTGGAGAACGCGGTGTCGGACCTGGAAGCCGGGCTGGAGGAGTCGGGGGTGACCAAGGACGTCGTGCTGGTCTCGCACTCGATCGCGGGCGAGGTCGCCACCAACTTCGTCGTCAAGAACCCCGGCTGGGTGTCCGGCGCCGTGCTGGTCGACGCGAACGTGCCCGACTTCTTCACCGACGGGGTGCTGACGGCGTTCGAGCCGGTCGTCGAGGCGCGGCGCGCCGCACTGCTGGAGCAGGAGTCGACCAAGGAGAACCGCCGGCTGCTCGCCGTCCTGGTCGACTACGCCCCCGTCCACCGCGTCTTCCGCGAGCTGTCCTGGCCGGAGGACGTGCCGGTGACGGTGGTCGTCGCGTCCGAGACCCCGTTCGTCGACCTCCCCGAGGCGGCGGCGATGTGGCGGGACGGCCAGGCCCGGTTCGCGCGGGGCGGACCGAACCGGAAGCACGTGGTGGCCGAGAACACCTCGCACGAGGGGATCGTGACCGAGCGCCCGGACGTCATCACCGGCGCGGTCGAGGACGTGGTGGAGACCGTGCGCCAGCCGCGGTGCGGATCACTCAGCCCGGCGAACGCGGCCCGCACGTCGTCCACGAAGGGGCCCGGCTGTTCCCAGGCCGCGAGGTGGCCGCCGGCCTGCGTCTGTCCGAAGTGGACCGGGTTGGTGCGGCGGCGTTCGGTCCAGCGCCGGGACTCGCGCACGACGTCGAGCGCCGTCATCGTGACGCCGGTCGGCAGGGTCAGCGGGGCGTCCGGGGTGGACGGCGGGCGCCACCCCTCGCGGACCAGCTCCCAGTAGAAGCGGGCCGCGGTCGCCGCCGAGCCGGGCAGCCAGTGCGGCGCGATGGTGTCCAGCAGCTCCTCGACGGGGAAGGTCGCCTCCGCGTCGCCCTGGGCCTGGAAGACGGTGTGGATCCACGCGGCGAGCCTGACCGGTGAGCAGCCGACGGTCTGCGGCTGGGTGCTCCGCTGGACCGCGTAGGTGGACCGGTGGTGCCCGGTAGCGCTCGCCGTCGGCGAGGGCGGCGCGTTCGGCGGGGTCCGCCGCCGCGACCTCGTCCGGCGTGGGCTCGAACACCAGCGGGGTGAGGTGGATGCCGACCAGGCCCGGGGTCCCGCGCCGGGCGAGTTCCTCGGTGACCGCGCTGCCAGGGTCTCCTCCCTGCGCGCCCCACCGCCCGTGGCCGAGGCGGGCCGTGAGGGTCCCCCACGCCGCGCTCGGTGCTGCTGGCCCTGGCCGCGGTGGTGGCGTGGGGGCGGTTCGGGCCGCACGCCTCCTGACCCAGGGGGCCGGACCCGGTGGTCCGGCCTCCGGGGCCGGTCACGCGGCCAGTTGGCGGACGAGGCCTGCCGAGTCGTGCAGGTTCGTCATCTTCGTGAAACGACCGTCGCCGACGGTGTAGATGGCGTACTCGACGATCTCGAACGACGCCCCGGAGGGCGGTACGCCGAGCCACTCCTGGACGGGGGTCCCGGTGTTGATCGCGCGCACGGCGATGCGGTCGCGGTCGATCAGCAGTTCCTGGACGTCCCAGTGGATGTCGGGAACGGCGTCGACGATGCCCTTCAGGACCGCGACGACGGCATCGCGCCTGCCGGGGACGCCGTCGAGCATGACCTCGTCGTCGATGAACTCCTCCATGCCGTCCAGGTCGTGGTTGTTGAGCGCCTCGACGTAGCGCAGGTACCAGCTGCGCAGATCACGGTCGGTCACGGGACTGCCCTTCGCTCGACGCTTGTGCACCGATCGGTGCTGAATTGTCACGGTACTTCGGTACCGATCGGTCTACAAGAGGGTGGCGCGGCCGGGGGCCTTCGACGCCGACGGGCGCTGGAGGACCTTCGACGGGTCGCCGACGCCGCCCTGCGGAGCCGCCCACCTGTCCGAGGCGGTCACCGGACTCGTCCCCTAGCGAGTCCTCTGAGGACGGTGGACGGTGCGCGGAGGCACCGGTGCGCGGAGGCATACTGGGCGCATGGCGCATGGTGATCTCGGGCTGTTGCACGAACTGCGTGCCCTGTCCCTCATGCTGGAGGAGCGGAACGTGACGCGGGCCACCGACCGGTTCCACCTGAGCCAGTCGTCGATGAGCCGGACGTTGC
>NZ_DBNGPQ010000025.1:0-21231 GCF_057122925.1 Umezawaea sp.
CACCACCGGGGGCGGGCGTGAACCCGCCCGGAGCCGGACCGGAGCCCACGGGAGCCGGACCGGAACCGATCGGAGCCGCGTGCGAGCCACCCGGAACCGGGCCGGAGCCGATCGGAGCGGCGTGCGAGCCACCCGGAACCGGGCCGGAGCCGATCGGGGCGGCGTGCGAGCCACCGGGAACGGGAGCGTGCGAACCGCCCGGAGCCGGACCGGAGCCGATCGGCGAGCCGCCGGGGACAGGGCCTGCCGGGGCGGCGTGCGAGCCACCGGGAGTGGGGCCTGCCGGAGCCGCGTGGAAGCCGCCGGGAGCGGGGCCGGTGCCGGCAGGGGAACCGCCGGGAGCCGGGCCGGTGCCTGCCGGGGAACCGCCGGGAGCGGGGCCGGTGCCTGCCGGGGAACCGCCGGGAGCTGGACCGGTGCTGCCGGGGGTCGGGCCGCCGGGAGCGGCCTGCGAGCCGGGGGTCGGGCCGCTCGGGGCGGCGTGCGAGCCGCCCGGAGCAGGGCCACCGGGGGCAGGCGAACCACCAGGTGCGTGCGAACCGCCGGGCGTGGAGCCGCCGGGAGCGGGACCGCTGGCAGCGGGTGCGTGCGAACCGCCGGGAGCGGGGCCACCGGCACCGGGAGCGTGCGAGCCACCGGGAGTCGAGCCACCCGGAGCCGAGCCACCAGGGGTGGAGCCGCCACCGGACGTGGGCGAGCCGCCGGGAGTCGAGCCCGAGCCGGGGGTGTGCGAGCCGCCGGACGTCGAACCACCAGGGGTGGAGCCGCTGGGGGTCGAGCTGGGGCCGGGGGTGTGTGACGCGCCGGTGCTGGAGCCGCCCGGTGTGCCGCCGCCGAAGCCCGGTGCGGTCGGGGCGCCCAGCCTGCTGCTGACCGAGGACGGCGACGAGCCGCCCGCGGCCGACGGGGCCGGACCGCCCGCTGGAGCGCCGCCCGCCGGGGCGAAGGTCGGGGTCGGGTTGCCCGCGGGAGCGCGGTCGGGGCTGTTGCCGCCCGCCGTGCCGGGGGTCGGGGCGGGCACGGTCGGCGCGGGTGGTGCGGCGACCGTCGAGGCGTTGGTGGTGTCGGCGGTGGGGCGGGGCGCGGGAGGGGCGTCGGGGGAGCCGCCGCCCGTGGGGGCCGAGCCGGGGCCACCGGGAGGAGCGCCACCCGGCGCACCACCGGGAGAACCACCCGGCGCACCGCCAGGCGCGCCACCCGGCGGACCACCAGGAGCACCGGACGGGTTCGGACCGAGGTCGGGTTGGCCGCCGTTGGGACCGCCGGGGCTGGGCGGGCCGCCGTTGGGGCCGCCGGGGTTGACGTGCGGGGCGTCGACGGTGATGCCGTCCTTCGTGCCGCCGATGCCGCCGGACACCGCGCCGGACGTCGCACCGAGCAGCACGTCCTTCGCGCTGATGTCCTGGCCCATCGCCACGGACGTGCCGACGGTGCTGACCGCGCCCTCGACCGCGCCGCGGGTCGCGCCCACGGCGGCCTGGCCCGCCAGCCCGCCGCCCTCGAACTTCAGGCCGCCGGACACGCCGCCGACCAGACCCGAGACGGCACCGGACACGGCGGCCTCGCCGGTCTTGCCCCAGTCCCAGTCCTTGCGCTCGCCGGACAGCATCTGGATGCCCTGGATGGCCGCGTCGATGCCCACCGAGATCGCGACCTCCTTGAGGATCGCGATGATCAGCTGCCGGAACGTGAACTGCACGATGAGCCGCGTGGCCTGCTGGGCGATCGGGATGCCGGCGGAGGCCGTGCCGAAGGTGGCGAACGCGGCGGCGACGAGCGCGGCGATCTCGATGGCCAGCGCGATCAGCGAAGCGATGATCGACAGCTTCGTGTACTCGACCTCGAGCGCCGTGGCGTCGCAGCTCTCGCCCAGCTGCTCGCAGATCTTCTTCAGCTTGGGCAGGTAGGACTCGTCGCCGTCGGAGAACTTCTTCCAGTAGTCCTGGAAGGCGACGGCGGCCTCGCCGATCTGGCTGGCGACGACCGTGCTCGCGGCGCCGTTGCCCTGGTCGATCACGCCCTGCACGCCTTCGGCGGCGGTGCGGTACGCGTCGGCCATGCGACGCAGAGCGGTCTCGTCGCCTTCCGGCCAGCTCTGCCCGACCACGATCGGGAAGAGCCAGGTGACCTCGCTCGGGATCTCGATACCCACCAGGTGCCCCTCAGTACGTCTTGGAAATGCCCGCGGAGTTGCCCTGGTCAGAGCCCTCGTAGGTGTCGGCGGACTGGTCTACGCCCTTGCGGATGTCGCCGAGCGCCGTCGTCAGGTTCTTGAAGGCGTCGGCCGTGGCCTTGGCGTTCGGCACGTACTCCTTGGCGAACGCCTGGCCGGACTCGTCGCCGCCCCAGCAGTCGCCCTCGCCGCTCAGCGCCGAGTCCAGTGCCTTGAACACGCCGTCGAGCGCGTCGGCGGCCGAGCTGAACTGGGTACCGCCCCGGCGCATGCCCTGGACGTCCACCTCGAAGCCGGTCACCAGCTGCTCCTCTCCATCACGCTGCCGCCCTCGTCGTCGTCATCGCTCGGGCGCCTGCGCGGCGGCGGCGGGGTCGACGACGGCGGGGTGGGCACGGGTGGGGCGGGCGGGATCAGGTCGGCCAGCGACGGGACGCCCGGCAGCATCTCGGAGAGGTCGATGCTCGGCCCCTCCTGCGCGGTCGCGAGGACCTCGTTCAGCTCCGTGCGGGACTTCGCGATGGCCGCGATGACCGTCTCGGTGGCGACGCGCGCCAGCTTGTCCGGCGTGGTGCGCTCGAACGCGTTCGGCGAGAACTCCAGCGACGTCAGCGCGCCCGCCGAGTCGACGCTCGCCGTGACGCTGCCGTCCTTCGACGTGGCGGTCGCGGTGATGGCCAACGCCCTGGCCTGCGCCTCGCGCACCTCGGCGGTCTTGCGGTGCAGCTCCGACATGAGCGAGTCGACCTGCTCGCGCATGGCGGCGTTGCGCGCCTCCAGCTCAGCCCTACGTCCACCCGGTGCGGTCACGGCCGTCCCCTCGCTCAGGTCGTCTTTGGGTCCTGACGCTAAACGAGGGCTCCGGGTTCCCGTCCCGAGGTGGAAAATCGCGACCACTTCGCCGGGGGTCGGCGGCACAGTGGAGGGGTGCTGCGCCCCTACCGCCAACTCGCCGGTGTCCCCCACCTCGTCTCGCTGCTGCTGTGGTCGATGGTGGGGAGGGTGCACCTGACCGGCACACCGCTCGCGCTGTCGTTCCTGGTGGCGGGCTGGACGGGCTCGTACGCGCTGGCCGGTGTGGTCGGCGGGGCGCTCACGCTGGGGCTCGGGGTGGCGGGTCCGCTGCGCGGGCGGGCGGCGGACCGGGCACCGGCGAGCGGGTTGCTGCTGGTCACGGGCGGGTTGTACGCGACGGGCATCGGCGTGCTGGGGCTGCTGCCGTCGGTCCTGCCCGCGGGCGCGTGGCCGCTGGCCGTGCTGACGGCGTTCCTGACGGGCCTGTGCACGCCGCCGGTGACGCAGCTGACCAGGGCGAGCTACCCGCGGGTGGCGAAGGGCGCCGCGCAGCGGGCGCTGTACACGGTGGAGGCGTCGCTCCAGGAGTTCATGTACATCGTCGGGCCGATGCTGGCGGCCGTGCTGGTCGCGTTCGCGAGCCCGCGCACGGCGATCTGGGTGTGCGGGCTGCTCGCGCTGGCGGGCACGCTGGGGTTCCTGTTCGCGCTGCGCCGGGCGGGCCTGGACGAGCCGGTGCCGAGGTCGGTGGCGCCCGGCGGCCGGTCGCTGCTGGCGACCTCGGGCCTGGTGTCGGCGCTGGTCGTGGCGACGGCGTCGGTGATGTCGCTGGTCACCATCGACATGGTGATCATCGCCTGGGCGCGCGACCTCGGCCGTCCGGCCATGGCGGGCGTGCTGACGGCGGTCTGGGGCGTCGGGTCGGTGCTGGGCGGGCTGGTCGTGGGCGGGCTGCGCGGCGAACCCCGGTTCGCGCTGCGGGTCGGGCTGATGGCGGCGGGCGTGGCCGCGCTGGTCCCGGTGCTGCCGCCGGTCACGACGCCGTCGTCGCCGTGGCTGATCGGCGGGGTGCTGCTCGTCGGCGGGCTGGCCATCGCCCCGGCCATCGCGGCGAACAACGCCCGGATCGGCGGTCTGGCACCGGACGGCCGCAAGGCGGAGGCGTTCGGCTGGATGTCGATGGCGACGACGGCGGGCGCCGCGCTGGCGCTGCCCACGGCGGGGTGGCTGCTCGACCACGTCGGGCCCGCCGCGGCGGCCGGGTCGGCGGCCCTGGCGGGCGTGATCGGCACGGTCCTGGCCCTGCGCGTGCCCGCGGGCGCGTCCGAGGTCGCCGAGGCCGAGACCAGCGCGTGATGCGAGGATGGAGCCCGTGACGGCGACGATCCTCAATGGCAGGGCCACCCGAGACGCGATCTTCGAAGACCTGCGCGAGCGGGTCTCGGCGCTGGTCGAACGGGGTGTGACCCCCGGTCTGGCGACGGTTCTGGTCGGCGACGACCCCGGTTCGCACTCGTACGTGAAGGGCAAGCACACGGCGTGCGCGAAGGTCGGCGTCACGTCGATCCGCCGCGACCTGCCCGCCGGGACGACGCAGGCCGAGCTGGAGGCCGTCATCGACGAGCTGAACGCCGACCCGGCGTGCACCGCCTACATCGTGCAGCTGCCGCTGCCAGGGCACCTGGACGCGAACGCGATCCTGGCGCGGATCGACCCGGCCAAGGACGGCGACGGCCTGCACCCGACGAACCTGGGCAAGCTGGTGCTGGGCGAGGCCGCTCCCCTGCCCGCGACCCCGCGCGGCGTCGTGGAGCTGCTGCGCCGCTTCGACGTGCCGATCGCGGGCGCGAACGTGACCGTGGTCGGCCGCGGCGTCACCGTGGGCCGCCCGATCGGCCTGCTGCTGACCCGCCGCAGCGAGAACGCGACCGTGACCCTGTGCCACACGGGCACGAAGGACCTGGCCACCGAGGTGCGCCGCGCGGACATCGTGATCGCGGGCGCGGGCAGCCCCGGCCTCATCACGGCGGACATGGTCAAGCCCGGCGCGGCCGTGGTCGACGTCGGCATCACCCGCACCGAGGCCGGTCTGGTGGGCGACGTTCACCCGGACGTGGCCGAGATGGCGGGCTTCCTGGCCCCGATCCCCGGTGGCGCGGGCCCCATGACCATTGCGATGCTGCTCACCAACACGGTCGAAGCCGCCGAGCGCTCGCTCACGACGGCGTAGGGCGGGAGCGGTGGAACTGATGCCGGAGCAGCGCTGGCGGTCGGCGGCGGGTCAGCACCTGCCGTTCGCGCTGGTGCTGGGTGTGACGCTGCTGGGCCTGGTGCGGATCGCGCAGTACCACTGGCGGCAGGGCGTGGTGCTGATCGGCATCGCGCTGCTGCTCGCGGCGCTGCTGCGGGTGCTGGTGACCGATGAGCAGGCGGGCCTGATCGCGATCCGCGGCCGGGGTGTCGACGCGCTGCTCTACTCAGGACTGGGCGTGGCCGTGATCGTGGTGGCGATGACCATCACCGGTGGCCCCTTCAGCAGGTAGAGGACCATGAGGAACCTGACCTACTACGTGGCCACGACCCTGGACGGGTTCATCGCGGCCTCCGACGGCACGTTCGACGTCTTCCCCGTCGAGGGCGACCACATCGAGATGATCTTCAAGGAGTACCCGGACACGCTGCCCGGCGTGGGCAGGCGGATGCTCGGCATCGACCCGCCCAACACGAACTTCGACACGGTCCTCATGGGCAGGGCCACCTACGAGGTGCCGGGTGCTGGGCCCAGTCCGTACCCGCACCTCCGGCAGTACGTGGTGTCGAGCACCGTGCGGGACACGCCGCCGGACGTCGAGGTCGTCGCCGACGACGTGCTGGGGAAGGTCCGCGAGCTGAAGGCCGAGGACGGCCTGGGCATCTGGCTGTGCGGCGGCGGGAAGCTGGCCGCCTCGCTGCTGCCGGAGATCGACGAGCTGGTCTTGAAGGTCAACCCCGTCGTGCTGGGCCGCGGGATCCCGCTGTTCGACGGCGAGTTCCCGGCCGCGCGGTTCACGCTGGAGGGCACGCGGGTGTTCGAGAGCGGCGTGGCCGTGATGACCTACCGGAACAGCGCCGCGTAGCCGTCCAGCAGGCGCTGGAGGCCGAACTCGAACACGTCGTCGAGGTCGAAGTCGAACGGCCTGCTGACGACGCGGGCGAACGCCGGGAACGCGCCGGAGTCGATGGCGGGCCCGAACACCTGGTCGTTCTCGTCGACCCACTGGTCGGCGGACAGGCCCGTGTCGGCTTCGGCCTGCGCCTCCGGCTCGATGCTCAGCGCCGTGCCCCGCACGTAGCCGAACAGCGTGATGTGCGCGTGGAACACGACGGTCGGGCTCTGACCGTGGCCCTCCAGTGCGCGCATCACCCACTCGGCGTGGTGCAGCAGGTTCGGCATGGGCTGCGGGCGGGTCAGCGAGAGCAGCTTCGGCAGCCACGGGTGCGCGCGGTAGGCGGCCCACTGCGTCCGGGCCACCAGTTCCAGCTGCGCCCGCCAGGTCGGCGGCGGCACGGCGGGCAGCCGGTGCTGGGCGAACACCGCGTCGGCCATCAGCAGCGCCAACTCGTCGCGGCCTCGCACGTGCTTGTAGAGCGACATCGTCGGCACGCCCACCTCGGCGGCGACCGACCGCATCGACAACCCGTCGAAGCCCTGCTCGTCGGCGATGTCGATGGCCGCGTCCACCACCCGTGCGCGGGTCGGCCGGGCGGTCGAGTCGCGACGCGGGACCGAGCGCCTGCTCGGCGCGGGCGTGGCGACGACCGTGCCGACCCTCGGGACCGCGCGGACCAGGCCCTCGTCGCTCAACGCCGCCACGACCCTCGTGGCCGTGGCCATGGCGACGCCGAACTCGGCGGCGATGCCGCGCACCGACGGCACCCGGCTGCCCGGCGGCAGTTCCCCCTCCTGGATCCGGCGCTTCAGCTCGGCGGCGATCCTGAGGTACGGCGGATCCTCGGCCACGACTCCCCCTGCACTAGTGCAGAATCCCGGATTTCCCCGTGAGAACGGCATGTCTGCGACTTTGTACATCGTACTCAGCGAGCGACGTGGGGGTTTCGATGAAGGTGCTGATCTCGGGGGCGGGCATTGCGGGACCGGTGCTGGCCCACTGGCTGCGGCGCGGCGGCTCCACCCCGACCGTCGTGGAACGGGCGCCCGCGCCGCGCGTCGGCGGGCAGGCGATCGACGTGCGCGGTGTCGCGCTGGAGGTCGTGGACCGGATGGGGCTGCTGGACGACCTCCGCGCGGCGGCCACGGGCATGCGCGGCACGTCGTTCGTCGACGACGACGGCGTGGAGGTCGTGCGCAGCACCGAGGAGACGCTGACCGGCGGCGTGATCGACAGCCCCGACGTGGAGGTCCTGCGCGACGACCTGAGCGCACTCCTGTCGCGCGGCAACGAGGACAGCGTGGTGTTCGGCGAGTGGATCACCGCGCTGGACGAGCACGAGGACGGCGTGCGGGTCGCGTTCCGCAGCGGTCGCGTCGAGGACTTCGACCTCGTCGTCGGCGCGGACGGGCTGCACTCGTCGGTGCGGGCGCTGGTGTTCGGCGAGGAGTCCCGCCACCTGCACCACCTCGGCGTCTACCTGTCGGTGTTCACCACGCCGAACTTCCTCGACCTCGACCACTGGCAGGTGTTCCACCGCACCGAGGGCCGGATGTCCGGCGTCTACAGCGCGCGCGGCGGCACCGAGGCCCGTTCGATGCTCGGGTTCGAGTCGCCACCGCTGGACTTCGACCACCGCGACCTCGACCGGCAGCGGGAGCTGGTCGCCGAGCGGTACGAGGGCGTCGGCTGGGAGACGGAGCGGCTGCTGGCGTTCATGGACGAGGCGCCGGACTTCTACTTCGACTCGATGAGCCAGGTGCGGATGGAGCGCTGGTGGCACGGGCGGGTCGTGCTGGTCGGCGACGCGGGCTACTGCGGGTCACCGCTGTCCGGGCAGAGCACGAGCGCCGCGATCGTCGGCGCGTACGTGCTGGCGGCCGAGCTGAAGGCCGCGGGCGGCGACCACCGGACGGCGTTCCCGCGCTACCAGGAGGTGCTGCGGGAGTACGTGGCGCGCAACCAGGCGCTGGCCACGGACGCCCCCGGCGGGCAGGCGACGGCGGAGGCGCTGGCGTCCGCCGCGAACGCCCTGGTGCTGCCGGAGTGCTGACCTAGGCTGTGGATCATGCGTCCGCACCTGCCGCACGACGATCCGGGAACACCCGACGTGCGCGGGCCCGGCCGGTTCCTGTGGTGGCTGGTGGAGGCGCAGCGCGGACGGGTCGCGGTGGCGGTCGTGGTCAGCAGCACGTGGATGGCGCTGCTGACGCTGCCGCCGCTGATCATCTCGCGGGCCGTCGACGAGGGGCTCCAGCGCGGGGACGCGGGAACGGTGGCGCGGTGGGCGGTGGCGCTGCTGGGGATCGGGGCGGTCACGGCGGTGTGCGGGATGCTGCGGCACCGGCTGATGACGTTCATCCGGATCGACGCCCACTACCGGACCACGCAGCTCGTGCTGCGGCAGGTCGTGCGGCTGGGGGCGTCGCTGCCGCGCCGGGTGTCGGCGGGCGAGGTGGTGAACATCGGCAGCACGGACCTCCAGCAGATCACCCGCGTGATGACGATCAGCGGGCCCGGTGTCGGCTCGGTGGTCGCGTTCGCCCTGGTCGGCACGCTGCTGCTGCGGGTGTCGCCGCTGCTGGCGGCGGTGGTGCTGGTCGGGGTGCCGCTGCTGGTGGGGGTGCTCGTGCCGCTGCTGAACCGGTTGCAGGCCACCGAGACGGGCTACCGCGTCGAGCAGGCGGCGGTGACGGCCCGCGCGGGCGACATCGTGGCCGGGCTGCGGGTGCTGTGCGGGATCGGCGGCAAGGAGGTGTTCGCGGACCGGTACCGGACGGCGTCGCGGGCGTTGCAGGAGCAGGGGTACCGGGTCGGCGCGGTGACGAGCTGGATCCAGGGGCTGGGCGTCGGGTTGCCGTCGCTGTTCGTCGCGGGGGTCACGTGGCTCTCCGCGCGGATGGCCGCGGCCGGGACGATCACGGTCGGCGAGGTGGTCGCCGTGTACGGGTACGCGACGGCGCTGATCGTGCCGGTGTTCTTCATGATGGAGGGCTCCGAGGACCTCGTCCGAGGCCTGGTCGGCGCCCGGCGGGTGGTGCGGCTGCTGGCGCTGGAGCCGGAGGTCTCCGCCGACGGGCCGGGGGTTCCGGGGCCGGACGGGCCCGCCGACCTGCACGACCCGGATTCGGGGCTGGTGGTGCCGGGCGGGCGGATGCTGGCCGTGGCCGCGGCTCGGCCCGCCGACGCGGTGGAGGTGGTGGACCGGCTCGGCCGGTACGCCGACTCGGCCGCCACCTGGGGCGGGGTGCCGTTGACGGCGATGGCGATCGACGAGGTGCGCCGCCGGATCCTGGTGGCGGACAACGACTCCCACCTGTTCGCGGGTGCGCTGCGGGAAGCCGTCGCCGGTCGGGAGGCCCCCTCCGACGAGGCCATCACCGCCGCCGTGCGCACGGCCGTCGCCGCGGACGCCGTGCCGGACGGGCTGGAGTCCGTGGTGGAGGAGCAGGGGCGGACGCTGTCCGGCGGCCAGCGCCAGCGGCTGCGGCTCGTGCGCGCGCTGCTGGCCGACCCCGACGTGCTGCTGCTGGTCGAGCCGACGTCGGCCTTCGACGCGCACACCGAAGCCCTGGTCGCGGCCCGCGTGCACGAGGCCAGGCTGGGGCGGACGACCGTCGTGGCCAGCACGTCCCCACTGCTGCTCGACCAGGCCGACGAGGTGGCGTACGTCGTGGACGGCAGGGTCGTGGCGACCGGCGCGCACCCGGACCTGCTGGAGCACCCCGGCTACCGCGCGCTGGTGTTCCGGTGAGCGCGCGGCTGCCGGTCGCGGACGCGGCCAGTACGCGCCGCGCGGTGTGGCGGCTGATCCGGGCCGACGGCCGGGCGATGACCGTCGTGCTGCTGCTGAACGGGCTCGCCGCCGCGGCCGGGCTCGGCGGGCCGTGGCTGCTCGGGGAGATCGTCAACGAGGTCCGCGACGGCGCGCCGGTGTCCACTGTGGACAATCTGGCGCTGGGGATCGTCGGTTTCGGCGTGGCGCAGGTGCTGCTGATCCGGTTCGCCCGCTGCGCGGGGCACCGGTTCGGCGAGCGCGCGCTGTCGTCGTTGCGGGAGCAGGTCGTCGACCGGGCGCTGGCGCTGCCGACGGCGGTGGTCGAGCGGGCGGGCACCGGCGACCTGATGACCCGCGGCACGGCGGACGTCGCCGCGGTCGGCACCACGGTCCGCGACGGCGCCCCCGAGGTGTTCATCTCCTTGGTGCAGACCGCTTTCCTGTTCGGCGCGGTGTTCTTCCTGCACCCGCTGCTCGGCCTGTGCGGACTGGTCGGCGCGCCGGTCCTGTGGCTGTCCACCCGCTGGTACCTGCGGCGCGCGCGGGACGCCTACCTCGCCGAGGCGCGGACCAACGCCGAGCTGGCCGAACACCTCTCCGCCACCTCGCTCGGCGCGCGGACCGTGGAGGCCCTGGGCCTGGAGCGCAGGCGGATCGAGGGCGGCGACGAGCGGATCACGGTCGGCTTCGCGGCCAAGCGGCGCACGCTGTGGCTGCGCAACGCGTGGTTCCCGACCCTGGAGTTCACGCACGCGCTGCCGGTCGCGGCGATGCTGGTCGTGGGCGGCTACCTGCACGGGTCGGACGTGGTCAGCCTGGGCGCCGTGATCACCGCGACGCTGTACGCGTGGCGGCTGACCGTGCCGCTGGACACGATCTTCCAGTGGGCCGACCAGCTCCAGACCGGCAGCGCCGCGCTGGCGCGGATCGAGGGCGTCGGCGAGGCCGTCGTCCCCATCCCGACCAGCGAGGACGTGCCGGTGGACGACCGGCTGGTCGTGTCCGGCGTGCACTACGCGTACCGCGAGGGCCACGACGTGCTGGTCGACGTCGACCTCACCGTGCGGCCCGGTGAACGCCTGGCGATCGTCGGGCCTTCCGGGGCGGGGAAGT
The DNA here is from genome assembly GCF_057122925.1 of Umezawaea sp. Lineage (NCBI taxonomy): Bacteria > Bacillati > Actinomycetota > Actinomycetes > Pseudonocardiales > Pseudonocardiaceae > Umezawaea > Umezawaea sp. The sequence goes on from NZ_DBNGPQ010000025.1 coordinate 11,009, forward strand.
CCACGCTCGGGAGGCTGCTGGCGGGTGTGGACCTCCCCCGGACGGGGCGGGTGACGGTCGGCGGGGTGCCGGTGGCGGAACTCCCGGCGGAGGAGCTCCGTCGTCGCGTCCTGCTCGTGACGCAGGAGCACCACGTCTTCATCGGAACCCTGCGGGACAACCTGGCGATGGCCGCGCCTGACGCGGACGACGGCGCCATGCTCGCCGCTCTGTCCACCGTGGATGCTCGCTGGGCGGTGGATCTGGATGTGGAACTCGACAACACCGCGCTCGATCCCGCCCAGGCCCAGCAGGTGGCGCTCGCGCGAGTCGTGCTCGCCGATCCGCACACCGTGGTGTTGGACGAGGCGACGGCGCTGCTGGATCCGACCACGGCTCGGCACGCCGAGCGGGCGATGGCGGCGGTTCTGGAAGGGCGCACGGTGATCGCCATCGCGCACCGGCTGCGGACGGCGCATGACGCCGATCGGGTGGCGGTGATCGACGGCGGTCGCATCATCGAACTGGGTGGTCATGAGGAACTCGTTGCGGCGCGGGGTGTTTATGCGTCGCTCTGGCGGTCGTGGCAGGGCGTTTAGGCCTGGGCGGTCAGGAAGAGGGCGAACGCGGCCACCGCTGCCGCGGTGCGGACCGTGTCGAGCCGTTCCCATGCGGTGATCACGGTGCGCCAGTCGGCGGGTGGGGTTTCGGGGTTCCATGCCGTGCGGGTGGCTGAGATCGCGTCGGCCTGCGGGGTGTCGGAGAAGACCGTCTTCGACTACTTCCCCACCGAGCAATCCCTGGTGCTGGATCTCGGGGAGGCGACGTCGGGGGCGTTGAGCGGGCTGGGGGTGGTGAGGTTTCGCCCGTGTCTGCGGCGGTGCGGATCCTGGGTGAGCACTTGGAGGCGATCACCGCCTGGCTGTCGGCGCAGGAGGACGCCGGGGAGGCCGTCGGGCGGTTCCGGTGGTTCGGGGCGCTGGTTGCGCAGGCGTCGGCGCTTCAGGCTCATCAGCGGGAGATGACTGATCGGTTGGTCGCGGTTGCGGCGGAGGTGTCGGCTGAGCGGTTCGGAGGGGGAGTGACACCGGCCATGCTTCTCAAGCCCTGTCTTCCTGCGGTTCGTGGTGGGCCGGCACTTCTTGCTCGTGGTGTTCGATGAGCGGATTTCGCAGGTGGCGTCGTCTTCTTCATGGCTGCAACCTGGACGTCTTCTCGATCACCGGGAGTCGGTTCGGAGGATGGTTGTAGGGTCTCACCGCTTGTGACATGTCGATGTCCGCAGACCTACAGGTATCTGGTCTGTCTCACGGTGATGTCACCATGATCAGTCTCATAGATCGTGGCACTTCCTCAATGCCCTGTCCTCCGAGGAGAACGCCGCGCCCGTTCAGCGCATCCGATAGGCGCTGGCGAGGCCGCCGAGAACAGCGTCGGTTGGGGCTGGCGCGGCTCGCCCGCGTTCTTTTACGACGTGTCGTGCCGTCTGATCGGCCGGTGGTGTTTCCCGCGCACTCAGCCGAAGTCCTCCAGCAGTCGCTCGGCGCGGCTCGTCTGGTGCTCGTCGCCCGCCTGGCGGGCGTGGCGCAGGCCTTCCTCGATGCGGACGCGAGCTGCGCTGCGGTCTCCTGCCGCTCGGAGCGCCTCTCCCAGATCCACCAGGACGATGCCGGTCATCGTCGGGTCGTCCACGCGCCGGCTGATCTCCAGCGAGGTCTCGAGCAGCGCGACGGCCGTCCGGTGGTCTCCCCGGTGACTGTAGACGGTCGCGATCTCCTGAAGCACCAAGCCTTCGTCGCTGTCGTCACCGCTTCGGCGGGCTGTGTCCAGCGCCGATTCGAGACAGCGCAGTGACGCCGTGAGATCACCCAGTTCTCTGTGTGCGATGCCCATGATCCGGGTCGCGTGCGTCTGGGCGCCGAGGTCGTTCGACTTCTGTGCGAGTGCCAGTGCCCGGGATCCGGTCGTGAGAGCGGCGTCGTGGCGACCCACCATGTTGTGCACCGCGGCGAGGTTGGCCACGACGATCGACTCGTTGCGTTCGTCGCCCACCGTGGCAAGGATCCGCTCTGCTGCCTCGTAGTGGTCGGCGGCCTCGGTGAGGGCGCCCATCCGGTGGTGGACGGTGCCAAGGTTCGCGAGCGCCACCGCCTCGCCGTGCGTGCTTCCGACGAGGCGGTGCAGTTCCAGCGCGCGTTCGTGGTGGACGATGGCCTCAGGCAGCCGCGCGGTGTTCGCGTATGCACTGGCGAGGTGGGTGTGCGTCTCGGCCTCGGCGACCGGATCGGCCAGCCGGATGGCGCAGGACAGCGCGGCTGTGCCGGTGGTGATCCAGTCGTCGATGTGGCGGGCCCGCAGGAAGTAGCGGTTGAGGGTGTGCGGCAGGTACCAGCCCTCCGGCAGGTCGCGAGCCGCGGCGTAGCGACACACCGCGACCAGGTTCGCGCGCTCGGTCTCGAGCCATGCCAGTGCCTCGTCCTGGGTGGTAGGGATGGGATAGCGCTCGGTGTTCCCGCCAGCGGGGGGTTCGGCCTTGCGGCGATGGGGGTCCACGAGGTTCATGCACGTGGTCGCGGTGGCGCAGTACCAGTCGACGGCACCTCGCACATCGGCGTCGCCTGCGAGCTCGGCGGCGTAGGAACGCAGCAGGTCGTGCAGTTGGTATCGGCCGGGGCGGTGTTCCTCGACGAGGTGGGCACGGACGAGCGTGTCCATTGTGCGGCGCGCCTCGCGGATCGATGTGCCCAGCAACGCCGCCGCGGTGCGGATGTCGGCGTCGGCGCCGGGACAGGCGCCGAGCAGCCGGAACGCCGACGCCGGGCCTGGTTCGAGCACGCGGTAGGACCAGGAGAACACGGCACGCACGGCGCTGTCGGGGTCGTCGCCGTCGAGCAGGTCCAGGGTTGTGTCGTCGAGCAACTCGTCCGGCGACCGCCTGGTCAGCCGCTCGGCGGCGACGCGGAGTGCGAGCGGCAGGTGCGCGCAGCGCCGCGAGAGCTCCTCGAACAGCGTCAGGTCCTCCTCTACCGTTTCCGTACCGAGGACCCTGCGGAAGAGTTCGATCGAGTGCTCGGGGATGAAGCGGCCGACGACGATCCTGCGCGCACCTTCGCGGGCGACCAGACCACCCAGGTCGTGCCGGCTCGTCACCACGACCAAGCCGCGCGGTGACCCTGGGAGCAACTGCCGGACCGCGGCGGGTTCTCGCACGTTGTCAAGCACGACCAGCACCTGCTTGTCCGCCAGCAGAGACCGGTACAGCGCCGAGGCCTCTTCGACGGAAGCCGGAACGCCGTCTGCCGGCACGCCCAGAGCGCGCATGAACCGGCCGAGCACCCCGATGACCGGTTCCGGTTCCTCGCGGCTGTAGCCGCGGAGGTTGGCGTACAGCACGCCGTCGGGGAAGTGATCGGCCAGCTCGTGGCTCCATCGCACCGCCAGCGCGGTCTTGCCGACCCCTGCCGACCCGGTGAGCAGGACCACGGCAGTCGCCGAGCGGCCGCGTGATCTCCATTCGTCGAGCACCGCCGCCAACTGCTTGCCTTCGGCGTCGCGGCCGACGAAGTCGGCGATGCCAGGTGGCAGCTGAGCGGGCACCGGAGGTCCGGCCTGCCGCTCGGACGCAAGCGCGGAGACCAGCCGCTCGAGCTCCGGCCCGCCTGTCACATCGGCGAACGGGCGTCCGCGCCACAGCCCAGGCTCCGCCGTGTCGCGGAACAGGTGCAGGTCGACGAGCTCGTGCGGCAGATCGAGGCGATAACCCGACGCGGTGGTGGTGATCGTGACGCCGGGCTCGTCGCGCAGCAGCTTGCGCAGTCGCGACACGTACACCTGCACGGTGCCGCGTACGTTCGACGGCGCCGCGTCGCCCCACAGGTACTCGACCAGCCGCTCGGTCGGCACGACGGTGCCCGCGTGCACAGCCAGCAGCCCGAGCAGGGCGCGCTGTTGCGGGCCGCCCGCCCGGTGCCCGCGCACCTCGACAGGTCCCAGGACCCGGATCAGCACGTCGCGGCGGGTGGTGGCGGGCGCGTCGAGGTCCGGATCCGCCGCCAGTACGGCACGATGCAGGTCCCGCAGCGCTGGCGTCACGTCCAGTCCCAGCTCGTCGCGGCGCACCCGGCGCGCGTCGTCGAAGACCCTCAGCGCCTCGGCCTGCCGGCCACAGCGGTGCAACGCGAGCACCAGCCGGTGCGGGAACCGGTCGTCCATCGGGTGCTCAGCTGTGAGCACCCGCAACTCCGGCAGTAGTTCCTCGTGATGTCCCAGGCGAAGTTCGGCGTCGATCCACGAGCACAGAGCCGACAGACGCCGTTCGATCAGACCGGGAACCACCGCGTCGCGGAGCTCGTCGGTAACCCCGCCCAGCACGGGGTCGGACCACAGGTCCAGTGCCGCGCGCAACTGTCTCGCCGCGTGCCCGTCGTCGCCCGTACCGGCCGAACGGACCCGTTCGTCGAACTCTGCCAAATCCAGTTCACCGGGCCCCACGTCGATCCGGTAGCCATGCGCTCCGCCCTGGACACCCGGTACGCACCCGCGCAGCGCGGACACGTGGTTGTGCAGCTGGGCACGGACGGATGCGGGCGGCCTCGGTCCCCACAACAGGTGCAGCAGGCGGTCGACGGGCACCAGCCGCCCCGGTGACAGCAGGAGCGCGGCGAGGAGGGTGCGCCGCTTGCGACCTGTGACTGGTATCAGGACGCCTGCGCGCCGCACCTCGACAGGACCCAGCAACCGGTATCGCACTCGCCCCCCTGAGCCACCGATGCTAGGACGCCCTCAGGGACGCGCCAATCGGCTGTTCGGGCACCGTTCAGGATCCGTTCAGCAGCGGATGTTCCCGCAGGTCAACAGAAGTAGCGAAGACAAGAGCGCCATGTTGGTGGCGTGGTGGAGATTTGACCTGTCTCAAAGCATTCATGGGGCCAGAGGGGAAATCCGCACACAACTGAGAGGGATCCGATGAGACGCACGATCGCCGCTGCGCTGGGGGCCGTCGCAGCACTGGTCATCAGCCTCGCCGGGGCGTCCGCCGCCTACGCCTACCCGGTCGACCACTGCGCCGCCGACCAGTCCAAGCAGTTCGCGCTGCCGAACAAGACCGACGTGATCGCAACGGTCATGATCTGCATCCAGACCGACTCGGACGGCACGGTGCGAAGCAGGTTCAACATGCATTGGCGGTACAACGGCCCGCCGCTCGGCGCGAACTACAAGTTCGACCGATGGGATGCCACGATCAGGACCGAGCGCCGTCAACCTCCGTCGACCACCGACTCGATCGTGAACAGCGCGACGTGCAGCTTCATGGACGACTTCAACGACGGCTACATCGACTACAACCTGGAGTGCTACACCGGTTGGGTGGTCCGCAGCAACGCCTACTACTACTCGGGTGACGCGACAGTGGTCTTCGACATCGATGGCGACGGCAAGGGTTCGTCCACGTGGAACCTGACGGGCTCGCCGCTCGTCTAGATCCGTTTCCGCACATGGGGTGTGAATGACCTGGTCAGGCGGCCCAACGGCTGCCTGACCAGGGGATTCCGCCAGGGTGTCCGGTCGTGGATCAACGGTGGGTGGCGTTCATCGGCACGGTGTTGATGTCGCCTCCCGCCGTCGCGGCAGGCGGACCTTCGGACTTCGCCGCGCAGACGCAGTCCGCTGGGTTGTCAGCAGACCAAGCCAAAGGTCGTCGAGACAACGTCGACGGGTATCCGGCGAAGCTCGACAGGTTGCACCGAACCTGATCAAGTTACGGCGGACGGTGCTCACCGTCGCCGACAAGCCAGATGTAGGTTCTTGCCCCTTTGGACATGTCGATCTTGGTCGACTTGTGGTTTCTCTGTTGTCTCACGGCGGTGTCACCAAGATCAGTCTCAGTTCCCGTGGCACTTCCTCGGGCCGGTTGAAGGCGTCGGCGTACGGGAGCGGTCCGGCGCTCGCAGGCCGAGAACCCCCCTTCCCCGCCCCCGCGGGAGCACCATCTGCCGGTGATGGGGGTGCGGTCCGCCATCGTGCGGTGTGCGCGAGTGTGCGGGACGCCAAGGTTGTTCTGGAGGGGTCCGAGATCCGGTCGAACTGGAGTGCGCGCACGTGACGACCGACGGTGACGGGCACAGGGTGGACCTGGACGCGACCGCGTCCGGATACGCCGTGGTCGTTCAAGCCGGTCGCGACGCGACGGTCGCGGTCCACCAGGGCGACCGCCCGCGGGTGGCATGGCCGGTACGGGTCGGCGTTCCGCCGTCCCCAGCCGACCACCACCAGGACCGCCGGGCGTACGCGCTGCTGGTCGACGCGTTGGCCTCGGGACGCGCGGCGATGGTGGTCGGCGCGCCGCAGCGCGCAGGCGTGGTCGTGTCGGGAATGGGCGGGGTGGGCAAGTCGCAGTTGGCCGCCCGTCACGCGTGGTCGGTCTGGGCCGACCCGGTGGTGGACATGGCGGTATGGGTGTCGGCGCTCTCTCGCGACGCGATCGTGACCACCTACGCCGACGCTGCCACGCGGGTGCTGGTCCAACAGGACCCGCAGATCGCCGACCGGCCACCCGAGCAGGCGGCGATCCGGTTTCGGGAGTGGCTGGCCTCCACCTCGCGCCGCTGGCTGATCGTGTTGGACGACGTGCAGGACCCGGCGCACCTGCGCGGCCTGGACCCACCACCCAGTGCCAGTGGGCAGGTCGTGGTCACCAGCCGGCGACGCGACACGGCGGCCGGGCGCGGTGGTCACCGGGTGATCGAACTGGACGTGTTCACCCGCGACGAAGCCGTGACCTACCTCGCGCAGGCCCTGGCCGACACCACCGACGGCGGTGATCAGGACAGGCTTGCCGACCTGGCGGAAGAGTTGGGGTGGCTGCCGTTAGCGTTGAGCCAGGCCTCCGCCTACCTGGGAGACCAGCCCCTGCTCACCATCACCGCCTACCGGTCGATGCTGGCCGACCGGCGCCGCACCCTGGCCGAACTCACCCCACCCGAACACGCCCTACCCGAACACCAACGCACCATTGCGGCGACCTGGTCGCTGTCCATCGACCGCGCCGACCACGTCGAAATCCCGAACCGGCCGCGTGGCGCAGGCCTGGCCCGCCCGCTACTGGAGGTCGCCGCCCTGCTTGACCCCAACGGCGTCCCCGTCGACCTGTTCACCGCCCAACCCGTCCTCGATCACCTCACCACCCTTGCGCGCAGGCGAGTCGATCACGACGACGTCAACGACGGACTCACACGACTACACCGGTTCAACCTCATTACCCTCACCCCCGACCGCCCAGCCAAGGCGGTGGCGGTGCACGCCTTGGTCCAACGCGCCGTCCGTGACTCCCTTAGCCCCGACCACCTCCACACCCTCGCCCACACCACCGCCGACACCCTCCTGGCGATCTGGCCGGATGTCGACACCGTCCACCCCGACCTCGGCCAAGCCTTACGCTCCAACACCACCACACTCCACACCCACACAACCCCCGCACTGCTCACCCCCGCACTCCACGACGTACTCGAACGCGCGGGGAAGTCTCTGGGCGGCAGCGGCCAAGTCCACGCCGCCATCACCTACTGGCACAACCTTTACGGCCACATCAACTCACAACTGGGGCCCGACCACCCCGACACCCTGATCACCCGCAGCAAGCTCGCCTACTGGCGGGGTGCAGCGGGTGACCAGGCTGGCGCGGTCGCCGTGCTGGAGGCGCTGCTGGCCGACCGGCTCCGAGTCTTCGGGCCCGACCACCCCGACACCCTGATCACCCGTGGCAAGCTCGCCTACTGGCGGGGTGCAGCGGGTGACCCGGGCAGTGCGGTGGCCGGGTTCGAGGCGCTGCTGACCGACCACCTCCGGGTGATGGGGCCCGACCACCCCGACACCTTGGACACCCGCAGCAAGCTCGCCTCTTGGCGGGGCTCAGCGGGTGACCAGGCTGGCGCGGTGGCCGGGTTCGAGGCGCTGCTGGCCGACCGGCTCCGAGTCTTCGGGCCCGACCACCCCGACACTCTGAACACCCGCGGGAGCCTCGCCTACTGGCGGGGTGAGGAGGGTGACCCGGGCAGTGCGGTGGCCGGATTAGAAGCGCTGGTGACCGACCAACTGCGCGTGTTGGGGCCCGACCACCCCGACACCCTGAACACCCGAGTCAGCCTCGCCTACAGGCGGGGCGAAGCGGATGACCCGGGCAGTGCGGTGGCCGAGTTGGAGGCGCTGCTGAGCGACCGACTTCGGGTCCTCGGGCCCGACCACCCCGACAGCCTTCACACCCGCATCGACCTTGCCTACTGGCGGGTTAAGGCGGGTGACCCGGGCAGTGCGGTGGCCGAGTTGGAGGCGCTGCTGGCCGACCGACTTCGGGTCCTCGGGCCCGACCACCCCGACACCCTGATCACCCGTGGCATCCTCGCCCACTCGCGGGGTGAAGCGGGTGACCCAGTTGGCGCTGTGGCCGGGTTCAAGGCGCTGTTGCCAGATCATCTCCGGGTGATGGGGCCCGACCACCCCATCACCTTAAGCACCCGTGCCAACCTCGCCCGCTGGCGGGGTGAGGCGGGTGACCCAGGCAGTGCGGTGGCCGGGTTAGAAGCGCTGCTAGCCGACCATCTCCGGGTCCTCGGGCCCGACCACCCCAGTACTATGATCACCCGCAACAAGCTCACTCACTGGCAAGACATGGTGAAGCGGAACTTCAACTGACGCGCTGACAATGAAGTGGGAATTAGGCAATTTCCATCAGCGGGCAAACTCACAGACACCGATCCGACTAACGGTTCGCCCATCAACGCGTCGCCATCAGTACGAGCGGGCGGTGTGTAAACCACAACTCCACCATCGGCAACAGCAATACCGCGCATAACCCCACGATTGAAGTCCTACCCGAAGAGCCCAGTCTCAGTCCGCTGCCAAGTGGCAGCATGGTGGCAGACCCCGATGAGAACTGGCAGCCGGTTTCGAGACCCTAAACCACCATGTAGGTTCTCGCCCCTTGGGACATGTCGATCTTAGTCGACCTGTGGTTTCGCTGTTGTCTCACGGCGGTGTCACCAAGATCAGTCTCACTTCCGTGGCACTTCCTCGGCCATTTGAAGGCGTCGGCGTACGGGAGCGGTCCGGCGCTCGCAGGCTCAGAACCCCACTTCCCCGCCCCTGCGGGAGCACCATCTGCCGGTGGTGGGGTGCGGTCCGCCATCGTGCGGTGTGCGCGAGTGTGCGGGACGCCAAGGTTGTTCTGGAGGGGTGCGAGATCCGGTCGAACTGGAGTGCGCGCACGTGACGACCGACGGTGCCACGGATGGCGGTGACGGGCACAGGGTGGACTTGGGAGCGACCGCGTCCGGATACGCCGTGGTCGTCCAAGCCGGTCGCGACGCGACGGTCGCGGTCCACCAGGGCGACCGCGCGCGGGTGGCATGGCCGGTACACCGCGACCTTCACGCGACGTAGAGGTATGACCGTTGCTGGACCCAAGCCCCGCCCACATCTGCGCCGCCTGCCGGACTGGGCGCGCTCAGCCCGTGCTCGGCCGCGGGCCGACAAGCAGTTCGTGCCCGTGCTGGGCTTGATCGCCCTCGTGCTCGTGGCGGGCGGGGTTTTGTGGCTGACGCTGGCCTGGCTGGAGCGGGTCGCCACCGTACAAGAGGACCTGGCCGAGCGGTGGGGACGCAAGTACGGGGCGATGATTCGCTTGTGGCGCAACGCCTAGGACGAATTCGTGCCGTTCCTGGACTACGACGTGGAGATCCGGCGGATGATCTGTTCCACCAACGCGATCGAGTTGCTCAACGCCCGCTACCGTCGGGCGGTCCGCGCCCGCGGGCGTTTTCCGACCGAGCAGTCGGCGATGAAGTGTCTGTACCTTGTCACCCGCAGCCTGGACCCGACCGGGACGGGCCGCGCGAGGTGGACGATGCGCTGGAAGCCCGTGCTCAACGCCTTCGCCATCACGTCGGTGACCGCTGGCCGAACGCCGAGACCTACTGATCAACAACGCCGGACACACCGGTCACGGGATGGACCCGTGGTGTTGCTGGTGCAGTCCAGTCAAGCTTTCCGATGATCCACGCAGGTATGGACCACAGTGGACTTTCGGGGAGGAGTTCTCCATTCTCAACGGTCATATAGTATGGAGCACGCATCAGGTATCCGTCTTTTCCGCCCGCCCAGGCTGTGGCGTCGTATTGGCACGATATCTCGACGGAATCAAAATCGTGACCCGCCCTGCTGAGGTCGAGGGTGAAGCGCCCGTAGTCGGA
>NZ_DBNGPQ010000026.1:0-10839 GCF_057122925.1 Umezawaea sp.
GCCGACCGGTACATCAACGACCGGTTCCTGCCGGACAAGGCGATCGACCTCATCGACGAGGCGGGCGCGCGGATGCGCATCCGCCGGATGACCGCTCCGCCGGACCTGCGCGAGTTCGACGAGAAGATCGCCGACGTCCGCAGGGACAAGGAGTCGGCCATCGACGCGCAGGACTTCGAGCGCGCCGCGAAGCTGCGGGACGCCGAGAAGACCCTGCTGGGTCAGAAGGCCGAGCGCGAGAAGCAGTGGAAGGACGGTGACCTCGACGTCGTCGCCGAGGTCGATGACGAGCAGATCGCCGAAGTGCTGGCGAACTGGACCGGCATCCCCGTCTTCAAGCTCACCGAGGAGGAGACCACCCGTCTGCTCCGCATGGAGGAAGAGCTCCACAAGCGGATCATCGGTCAGGTCGACGCCGTCAAGGCCGTCTCCAAGGCGATCCGCCGCACGCGTGCGGGTCTGAAGGACCCGAAGCGCCCGTCCGGCTCGTTCATCTTCGCCGGCCCGTCCGGTGTGGGTAAGACCGAGCTGTCCAAGGCGCTCGCGCAGTTCCTGTTCGGCGAAGAGGACGCGCTCATCCAGATCGACATGGGTGAGTTCCACGACCGGTACACCGCGTCGCGGCTGTTCGGTGCCCCTCCCGGCTACGTCGGGTACGAAGAGGGCGGCCAGCTCACCGAGAAGGTGCGCCGCAAGCCGTTCTCCGTCGTGCTCTTCGACGAGATCGAGAAGGCGCACCAGGAGATCTACAACACGCTGCTCCAGGTGCTTGAGGACGGGCGTCTGACCGACGGTCAGGGCCGGACGGTGGACTTCAAGAACACCGTCATCATCTTCACGTCCAACCTGGGCACGTCGGACATCTCCAAGGCCGTGGGGCTCGGCTTCACCACCGGCCAGGACGGCGCGTCGAACTACGAGCGCATGAAGAACAAGGTCAACGACGAGCTGAAGAAGCACTTCAGGCCGGAGTTCCTCAACCGCATCGACGACATCATCGTCTTCCACCAGCTCACGCAGGACCAGATCATCGAGATGGTGGACTTGATGATCAACCGCGTCGAGGCGCAGTTGAAGAACAAGGACATGGCGATCGAGCTCACGGACAGGGCCAAGAAGCTCCTGGCCACCCGTGGCTTCGACCCCGTGCTCGGCGCTCGCCCGCTGCGTCGCACGATCCAGCGCGAGATCGAGGACGCCCTGTCGGAGAAGATCCTGTTCGGCGAGCTCACGGCCGGTCAGATCGTCCTCACCGACGTCGAGGGCTGGGACGGCGAAGGCACCCCGGACGACAAGGCGCACTTCGTCTTCCGCGGCGAGCCCAAGCCCAACCGCGTCCCCGACTCCCCGCCGGTCGAGCTGTCCGCGTCCGCGGGCAGTGAGTCCGCCGGTGACGAGGCGGTCGGCGAGTAGTCGCCACCAGCACAGCACCACCGCGAAGCGCCCCCGGTCACGGCCGGGGGCGCTTCGCACGTCCAGGGGGGTGCGTCCAGGGGGGATCACGGCCGGGGACTTCACCGGCCGGGAATATGCGTGCGCACGCAGATGTTTTCTGGTCAGAGGTCCGACCAAGGGAGCAGCGATGGGCAGCAGGTTCGAGGGCAAGGTCGTCATCGTCACGGGCGGTGGGTCGGGGATCGGTGCCGCCGCGGCGCTGCGGTTCGCGGCGGAGGGGGCGCGGGTGGTCGTGGCCGGGCGGACCAGGGCGACGCTCGACGCCGTGGCGGCGCGGGCCGGGGAGATCGACACCAGGGTCGTCGACGTGTCCGACGAGGTGGCCGTGACCGAGTTCGTGGAGGAGGTGGCCCGCACCTACGGACGGCTCGACGTGCTGGTCAACAACGCGGGCGCGGCGGGACTGGCCAGCGCGGAGGAGACCACGACGGAGATGTGGCGGCACATCGTCGGCACCAACCTGGACTCGGTGTTCTTCGCCTCGCGGGCCGCCGTGAAGCACCTCAGGGAGACGCGCGGGAACATCGTCAACGTCTCGTCGGTGGCCGGGATCGGCGGGGACTACTCCGCCGTCGCCTACAACGCGGCCAAGGGCGGGGTGTCGAACCTGACCCGTGCGATGGCGCTGGACCACGGCCGGGACGGGGTGCGGGTCAACGCGGTGTGCCCCAGCCTGACCGTGACCGCGATGACGGACGCGTTCCGCGCCACGGCCGGGGTGTCCGAGGCGTTCGCCGCGGCCATCCCGATGGGGCGCGCGGCCGAGGCCGAGGAGGTCGGGGACGTGATCGTGTTCCTGGCGAGCGAGGACGCCCGGTTCGTCACCGGGGTCAACCTGCCGGTCGACGGCGGGCTGACGGCGTCGGACGGGCAGCCGCGGCTGTTCCGGTCGTGACCCCCGCCTACTCGACGATGGCCCGCAGCGTCCGCGTCAGGACCTCGTAGTCGGCCTCGTCGACGTGGTCGAGCACGTTGCGGCGAACGCTGTCGACCTGGTGCGGCCAGGCCGCCTCGATCCTGGTGAGGCCCGCGTCGGTGATCGTGAGCCGGTGGCCGCGGGCGTCGTCGGGGTCCTGGTGGCGGTCGACCTCACCGCGCCGCACGAGGCTGTCGGCCAGCCTGCTGACCCGGCTGGCCGACAGGCCGACGCGGGCCGCCAGCTCGCTGATCCGCAGGCCGTCCGGGCGGGCGTCGCCCAGGTTCGACAGCGCCACGTACTCGGGCGCGGTGATGTTGGCCTTGGTCTGGAGCTCGACGTCGATCACGCGCGGCAGGACGTTCAGGACCCTGGCGAACGCGCGCCACAGGTCCTCTTCGGGCGGGGTGAGGGCGCGCGGGGTGTCCATCCGCCGGATTTTAGCTGCCTGCGCAGGCACACACACCCGCTGACCTGCGCATCCGCCCAATCCCGGCCGGTGAGGACGGCCGCTCGGGCAGACTGGTCCGGTGGTCGACACCGAAGTGCCCAGGCGACGGCGGGTGGGCGGCGGTGCGCTGTCGGCCCTCGTCGTCCTGCTGACCATCGCCTTCCTCGGCGCGGCCGGACTGCGGCTGCTGGGGATCGACGGCACCCGCTACACGGTCGCGACGACCGCCCTGACGCCGTACACGACGGCCGCAGGGGTGCTGCTGGGCTGCTTCGCGCTGCTGCTGCGGCGGTGGGCGGCGGGCACAGTCGTGCTGCTGGTGGCCATCGTGATGGTCGCGGCCGTGGCGCCGAGGGCGTTCCCCGACTCCCGGCCGAACGGGATCGGCACCGAGGTCCGGGTGATGTCGATCAACATGCTGTTCGGCCGGGCCGACGCGGTCGACGTCGTGGCGGCCGTGCGGGACAACCGCGTCGACGTGCTGACCCTCCAGGAGCTGACGACGGAGTCGGTCGGCGCGCTGGACCGGGCCGGGCTCCGCACGGTCCTGCCGCACCGGGTGTTCGAGGACGCGCCGAGCGCGTTCGGGTCCGGGATCGCCTCGCGCTACCCGCTGACCGCCAAGGCGTTGACGCCGCCCGGCACCATGCGGCAGCCCGGCGCGCTCGTCGACCTGCCGGGCAGGCAGGACATCGAGGTCGTCTCCGTGCACGCGACGCCGCCGGTCGTGACCGACGGGCCGGAAGCCTGGCAGCGGGAGCTGGCCGGGCTGCCGAACCGGAACGTCAACGGCCCGCCGCGCGTCCTCGCGGGCGACTTCAACGCGACCCTCGACCACGTCGGCCTGCGCAGGCTCCTCGCCAACGGCTACGTGGACGCGGCCGACGAGGTCGGCGCGGGGTTGGAGCCGACGTGGCCCTCGGGCGCGTTCTGGCCGCCGCCGGTGACCATCGACCACGTGCTGGTCGACAGCCGCTGCCCGGTCGACACCTACGGCGTGCTGACCATCTCCGGCACCGACCACCGAGCGGTGGTCACGAAGTTCGTCGTGCCAACTCCGTGAGCGCCTCCACGGCACCCATCGGCAGCGACACCCCGCGCCCGTGCCGCACCTCGGGTTCGCGCGGGTTGATCCGGATGAGCGCCCCGGTGGCCGCGCTCGCCAGCTCGGCCTGCCGCCGCACGGTCGGGACGGCGCTCCCCGCACCGATCTCCACGACCACCAGCGACTTCCCGGTCAGCCCCCGGCGCCACGTCGTCAGCTCGTCCAGCGCCGCCTGGCTCCGGTCGCCGATCCAGTCGTGGTCGCCGAACATCAGGATGTTCGGCCGGGCCAGCCCGCCGCAGTTGCGGCAGGTCGGCAACGGGTCGAGGGCGCGCATGGTCTCCGGGTCGACCGCCACGGACAGGTCGGCGGCGGACCAGACGTCGTCCGTGCACGGCTCCACGCACTGGAGGTGGTGGATCGACCCGTGCACCTCGGCGACGTGGGCGTACCCGGCCCGCTGGAACTGCCCGTCCACGTTGGAGGTGAACACCCGCTGCTCGGCACCCCACCGGCGCAGCAGCTCGAACCCGGTGTGCGGCACGGTGTCGCGGTAGAGGTGCATCCGGTGCCCGTAGAAGCCCCAGGCCAGGGCCGGGTCGTCGACGAAGTGCGCGGGGTCGGCCAGTCCGACGAAGCTCAGGCCGAGCCGCTCGTACGGCGGGTAGGCCTGCCAGAACCCCCGGTCGCCCCGGAAGTCCGGCAGACCGGAGTCGACGCCCATGCCCGCGCCGGCGCAGACGAGGACCGCGTCGGCACGGGCGAGCAGCTCGGCGGCTCGGTCAAGCATCCTTCGTCGGCGTGGAGCCGAGGACGACCTCGAACTCGAGCAGGTCGGCGCCGCTGGCCACCGGCTTCGCGCGCTCGCCCGCGTGGGCCTCGCGGGCGCCGCCGTTCTTCCAGTTCTCGAAGTCCTCGTCCGTCTCCCACTTGGTGTAGACGAAGTACCGGTCGTCACCCGCGACGGGCCGGAGGAGCTCGAACCCGAGGAAGCCGGGGGAGGAGTCCACCGAGCCCAGCCGGGCGGCGAACCGCTTCTCCAGCTCGGGGCCCGCGCCCTCGGGAACCTTGATCGCGTTGATCTTCACGACTGCCATGGTTCCCAGCCTATCGGCGCAACGCGCCCGGCATCAGGTACTCGTCGGAGGGACGCTGGTCACCCCGGAACCAGGCCTCGAAGAACCCGGCGAGGTCCTGCCCGGCGATCTTCTCCACGTGCTCCTCGAACTCCGGCCACGACGCGTTCCCGTCCTTGTGCTGGGACGTCCAGCCCTTGAGGACCTGGTCGAACGCCGGGTCGCCGATCTGCCTGCGCAGCGCGTGCAGCGCCAGGACGCCCTTGTCGTACACGCCGCGGAACTCGTTGCCCCGCCCCATGTCGTAGAGCTTGCGGGACCAGTAAGTGGTGCTGTCCCGGCGCTTCTCGACCTCGGCGCGGAAGCGGTCGTCGAGGTTCGCGCCCTCCTTGGCCTCGGCCCACATCCACTGCGAGTAGCTGGCGAAGCACTCGTTCAGGCAGATGTCCGCCCAGTTCTCCAACGACACCGAGTCGCCGAACCACTGGTGCGCGTTCTCGTGCACCACGGTCTCCAGGTCGGCCCACTGCGCGTAGATCGGCCGCGTCTGCGTCTCCAGCGAGAACCCGATGTTGTCGGCCAGGTAGATGCCGCCCGCCTCGTCGAACGGGTACGGCCCGAACTTCTCCGACAGGAACGCGAGGATCTCCGGCAGCCGGTTCTGCTGCGCCCGCTTGCCCTCCGCGCCGGGCGCGTAGGCGTTCACGACCTCCGTGCCGTCGGGCAGTTGCGACCGGTCGACCTGCCACCGGTCGATCGCCACGGTCGCGAGGTACGTCGCCAGCGGCGTGTCCTCGGTCCACCGGAACGTCGTCCAGCCGTCCGCGGTCGACGAGGCGTCCTCGCGGCCGTTGGCGATGACCGACCAGCCGTTGGGCACCCGTGCCGCGAGCGTGAACCTCGCCTTGTCCCTGGGGGTGTCGTTCGCCGGGAACCACGACGTCGCGGAGTGCGGCTCGCCCGCGGCGAACGCCCCGCCGGAGGACGAGATCTGCCACCCGCTGGTGCCGAGCGCCTTGTCGTCGAACGTCCGCGGCTCACCGCCGTAGGTCACGACCACGGTGAACGGCTGGTTCGCGGGCAGCGGCGAGGCGGGCGTGATCACCAGCTCGTGCTCGCCCTCCTGCGCGAACTTCGCGGCCTGGTCCCCCACCCGCACGTCGCTGACCGTCAACTCGTGCAGGTCCAGGTTGAACCGGTCGAGGTCGGCGGTGGCCTTCGCGGTGATCGTGGCCTCGCCGTCCAGCCGCTTCGTCGCCGGGTCGTAGCTGATGGCGATGTCGTACCGGTCCACGTCGTAGCCCGTGTTGCCGTCCGTCGCGTAGTACGGGTCACCGGCGCCGTCACCGCCCGCGCCGGGAGGACCGGGCGGGGGCGCCGACGTCGAGGACGTCCCCGTGGACCGGTCGGTCCCCTCCGGGATCCTGGCGACCACCACACCGACGACCACCAGTACGAGCGCGACGATCAGCAGGTACGGGCGCGCCTTGGAGCTGATAGCCATGCCGCAATGATGCACGCATGGGCACCATCGAGTTCGGCGGATCCGGTCGAGGGATCCTCCTCCTGCACGGTCTGATGAGCCGCGCCACCACGTGGTGGACGGTCGCGCGGTGGCTCACCCGCTACGGCCGGGTGGTCGCGGTCGACGCCCGCGGGCACGGGCGCGACGCGCGCGGCGGCCCTTGGCGCACCGAGGACTTCGTCGCCGACGCGGCGGAAGCCGTGGTCGGACTGGGGCTCGGACCCGCCGTCGTGATCGGCCACTCGATGGGCGGCCTGCACGCGCTCGGGCTGGCCGCCACCCACCCGGACCTGGTGAGCTCGATCGTCGTGGAGGACGTCGTGCCGGACAACACCGGCAAGTCCGTCGACGACTGGAAGTGGTACTTCGACGCCTGGCCCGTCCCGTTCCGCTCGCTGGCGCACGTGCGGTCGGTGATCGACGTGCCGAGGGTGGAGGAGTTCTTCGAGGAGCGCGACGACGGCTACCACCTGCTGGCGCGCATCGAGGACCTGTACGAGATCGCCGCGGAGTGGGGCGTCCGCGACTACTGGCACTACGTCGACGCGGTCCGCTGCCCCCTGCTGGCGATCGAGGCGGGCAGGGGCGGGATGCGGCCCGGCCAGATGGCCGAGATGGCCCGCCGGACCGGTGGCAGGCACCTGCTCGTGCCCGAGTCGGGGCACGTCGTCCACGACGAGGCCCCGGAGGTGTTCCGCGGCGCCGTGGAGGCGTTCCTGAGCTAACCCAGGTCGTCGACCTCGCCGGTCGCCGAGTCGACCACGCACACCCGCCCGACCTTCGCCCTGATCGGCCGCACCGGGTGCAGCGCCGCGAAACCGGCCACCATCTGCTCGTCGGTCAGGCCCACCGCGAGCGTGCAGTGCGGCACCCAGTGGCCCGGCAGGTGGTACGCCGACGGGTGCTTCACCTTGCGCGCCAGCACGTCGTGGACCGCCGAGTGCACCGCCAGCAGTTCGGCGTCCACGACGGCGGCCAGCATCAGCACGTTCTCGCTGGTGGCGAACGACGACAGGTTCTCCAGCGCCATGCCGGGCAGCCAGAGCCTGCCCAGCTCCTCCCGCAGGGCGGCCCGCGCCCTGGTCGGGATCGACCCCGCCAGCGCGTAGGTGAGGTGCGGGGGGAACTTCTCGTCGGTCGGCACGCCGACCTCCCGCAGCCGCCGCCACAGCGCCCGCACGGCCGCGTCGGCCTCGTCGTCGAAGAGGACGACGACCGCCTGCGCCATCAGCGGTGCTCGCCGGGGAGCGCGAACAGGCCGCTCGCGGTCTGCTCGACCAGCCCGTCGACCAGCAGCGAGTGCAGGCACTTGTCCCGCTGCCCCGCGTCCGACCACACGACGTCGAGCTTCGCCTTCGGCACGGCTTCGCTGGTGCCGCGCAGCACGTCCAGCAGCAGCCCGCGCACCTGCCGGTCCGTGCCCGCGAACTTCTGCGCCACCTTCACCGGTCCCGCGTACGCCGGGCGGCCCGCGATCTGCCACGCGCACTCGCCGAACACCGGGCAGTCGGCGCACTTCGGCGCGCGCGCCGTGCAGATCAACGCCCCGAGTTCCATCAGCGCGGCCGAGTAGACGGCAGCCCGCTCGTCGGGCAGCAGCGCGTCGACGTCCGCGAGGTCCCGCGTCGTCGACGGCGGACCGGCGTCCGCGGCCCCGTGCACCGCCCGCGCGACGACCCGCCGCACGTTCGTGTCCACCACCGGAACCTTCTGCCCGTAGGCGAAGGCCGCCACCGCCCGCGCCGTGTAGGCGCCGATGCCCGGCAGCCCCAACAGGGTGTCCACATCGGACGGAACGACGTCGTCGTGCTCGGCCGCGATCACCGCCGCGGCGGCGTGCAACCGCAGCGCCCGCCGGGGGTAGCCGAGCTTCCCCCACGCCCGCACGACCTCGCCCTGCGACGCGGCGGCCATCGTGGACGGCAGCGGCCACCGCTCCAACCACTCGCGCCAGATCGGCTCCACCCGCGCCACGGGCGTCTGCTGCAACATGATCTCGCTGACCAGCACGCCCCACGCCGTGCACTCCGGCCGCCGCCAGGGCAGGTCGCGGGCGGTGTCGGCGAACCAGTCGAGGACCAACTCCGTATCCAGGCTCATAACGCCGCCGATTCTCCCAGGCGGCGCCCGGCCCGCTCCCGCCGGTGGGCCAGGAGCAGGACGACGCCGAAGGCGATCTCCCACAGCGTGATCGAGTAGACGCTGCCGCGCTCCCACAGCCCGTGGAACTCGCTCCGGCTGATGAACAGCGCGCTCACCAGCCCCAGCGCCGGCGGAAGGGCCAACCAGCGGACGTGCGACGCGGTGATCGCGGCCAGGTTGCCGCCCACGATCGCCAACACCGCGCCGACCACGTGGAGCACCGAGCCAGAGGAACTGGGGAATCCCGCGACCAGGACGTTGCCGACGGCGTGGCAGGCGGTGAAGACGACCAGCAGGTGACGCCGCGCTCCACCGGCCCGCCTCGCGACCACGAGCCCCACGACCAGGAACCCGAGGCCCTGGAGCACGAACGCCGCGTTCATCACCACCGCGAGCGGCGAACCGGAGGCGCCGAGGTCGCTGATGTAGTCGACGGGGTAGCGGTACGGGGGACCGGTCCACGCGGACGCCGCGACCGCTTCGAGCACGGGGTACTGCACGCCGGTCACCAGCGCGACCAGCCCGACCCACCACGACCGACCGGAGTTCACGGCCCCAGCGTCAGCGATGGGGGGACGCCTCGTCCAATCGGTGCGCGAGCCACCCCGCCACCCGCGCGAGCAGGTCGGCGTCCACGGGACCGCGCAGCAACCGGGGGTAGGAGCGCACCGACGGCACCCCGTGGTCGAGGCGCAGCAGGTGCGTGAGGTCCGGAACCCGGTGGACCTCGACGTCGCCGGGCACCAGGTCGCGGATCACGTCCAGATCGGCCGCGTCCACCTGCACGTCCTTCTCACCCGTGACCGCCAGCACGGGAACCCGAACGGCCGCCAGTGCGGAACGCGGGTCGTGGACCAGCATCTCCCGCATCCACCGCGCGTTCAGCCGCATCCCGAACACCCGCACCACGTCCGCACCGCTCGCCTCGACCCGCGCCACCTGCCGCCCGACCAGCGCCCGCGCCACAGGCCGCAACGGCGCGGGAAGCCCACCGGCGACCTTCTCCGCCTGCCACCGCAGAGCGTCCTCACCCCGACGCGCGAAGCCCGCCAACAACACCACCGCCGCGACCCCGGGCAACCCGCCGAGCGACATGGCGTGCACGGCACCCTCGCTGTGCCCCACCACGCCCACGGCACCGGTCCGGACATCACTCCGCGCGGCCAGGGCCCGCAACGCGGCCTCGGCGTCACGCCGGTTGTCGTCGAACCCCACCGACCGCCAGTCACCGGGCGTACCACCGACCCCGCGCCGGTCGTACCGCAGCGTGGCGACCCCGACCCGCGCCAGCGCGGCGGCCAACGACGACCCGAGCCCGAGGCGCACCCTGCCCGCGTTGCCCTCGCGATCGAGCCGCCCGGACCCGTGCAACAGCAGAACGGCGGGGTGCGGCCCCTCACCGGCGGGCAGGGTCAACGTCCCGGCCAGCACCACACCGTCATCAGCGGCGAGAGACACCTCGACGTCCCGCACACCCATCTCCCATCACTCCCAGCACAAATATTCTCAACTATGAGAACGTTATCGCACATGAGAACATTGGTCCATGGCCACAGCGGACCTCCTCCTGCACCCGGTGCGCATGCGCATCCTGCAAGCCCTCTACGACGCCGACCCGCTCACCACCGCACAACTGCGGGAGCGCCTGCCCGACATCGCGCCGGCCACCATGTACCGCCACGTCGCCACGCTGGCGGAAGGCGGAGTGCTGGAGGTCGTGGACGAGAAGCGGGTGCGCGGCACGATCGAACGCAGCTACCGCGTGCGCAAGGAAGAAGCACTGGTGGACCCGGCGGCAAGGGCGACCATGACCAGTGAAGACCACCGCCGCGCGTTCACGGCCTTCACGGCATCACTGCTGGGCGACTTCGACCGCTACCTGAAGAACGAGGGCGCGGTCTCGACCGCGGACGGAGTCGTCTACCGCCAAGCAGCAGTGTGGCTAACAGAAGAAGAATTCAAAAAAATGATCGAAGAAATCGAAAAAACAGTAACAAAACAAACGTCCGAACAAAAGGTTGCAAGAACCCGCCACATCATCAGCCTGGTCTCGATACCAGACCCAACGAACAGGGAGCCACGCCTTCCCTAGAGCAGTGGCCGATTTTACTCGGGGGATTTGCCCCTTGCCCTGGTGGATCGGGCAGGCCACCGCCCCTGCCCGCAAGCCCGATCAAGGGGCTAATCGAGGGGTCCCCGAGTCAAATCGGCCACCACCGCTGGGACCGG
>NZ_DBNGPQ010000027.1:0-37742 GCF_057122925.1 Umezawaea sp.
CCGCGAACGACAACGACCGGTCCCCCACCACCAGCGCGACCGCGTCCGGCGTCCCCACCGCCCGAGCCTCGAACAGGTCCACCACCGTCGCGTCCGGCACCTCACCGGCCGTGTCGTTCCACTCCACGAGCACCTGGCGCCGCTCGTCGTCCGTCATCATGGACGGCTCGGAGTCCGCCGCGACGGCGTTGACGAGCAGCAGCAGGCGGTCGGCGAGGCGGCGGGCCGTGTCGGCGTCGAACAGGTGCGGGTCGTAGGCGAGGTCGAGGCGCAGCCGGTCGTCGAGGACGGCGCTGAGGGTGAGCGGGAAGGTGGTCGTGTCCCGCGCCCGCACGTCGGTCGCCCGGATGCCACCGACCTCGGCGACGTCGTTGAGCGGGTCGTTCTCGAACACCACCGCGCTGTCGAACAGCGACGACCCCGCGGGCACGTCGCTCCACGACCGCAGGTCCGCCAGCGACACGAAGTCGAACCGCCGCGCCTCGGTCTGCGCCGCCTGCACCTCCCGCAGCCACGACGCGGTGTCCAGGTCGTCGGGCACGGTGACCCTGGTCGGCACGGTGTTGATGAAGAGACCGATCATCTGCTCGACGCCGGGCAGTTCGCCGGGGCGGCCGGAGACCGTCGTGCCGAACACCACGTCGGACTCACCGCTGTGCCGGGCCAGCAGCAGCGCCCACGCGCCCTGCACCACGGTGTTGACGGTCAGCCCGTGGCGGCGGGCGGTGTGGCGCAGCCGATCGGTCTGCTCGGGCGTGAGCGCGACGGGGACCGCGGTGGAGGACTCGGGGGCGTGGTCGCGCGAGGGCTGCCGGTCGTAGGGCAGCGCGGTGGGCGCGGAGAAGCCCGCCAGCACCTCGCGCCAGTGCCGCTCGGCCTCGGACCGGTCCTGCCCGGCCAGCCAGCGCAGGTAGTCGCGGAACGGCCGCCGGGCAGGCAGCCGCGGCGCGCGGCCCTCGGTGGTCGCGCGGTAGGACTCGCACACCTCGGCGAACACCTGCGCGAGGCTCCACCCGTCCAGCAGCACGTGGTGGAACGTCCAGACGAGCAGCACCTCGTCGTCCGACAGCCGGGCGAGGGCGATCCGCATCAGCGGAGAGCGGCGCAGGTCGAGGCCTTCGGCGGCGAGCACCTCCAGCTCGCGTTCCCGGTCCTGCTCGGACAGTCCCCGCCAGTCGTGGTGGGTGATCGGGAGGTCGACGTGGGCGCGGACCACCTGCACCGGCCGCTCGACGCCGTCCCACACCAGCGCGCCGCGCAGCACGGGCGTGCGGTCGACGACGCGCTGCCAGGCGGTGGCGAGCGCGCGGTCGTCGTCGACACCGGTCAGCCGCAGCCGCACCTGGTCGAAGTAGGCCGTGGACGACGGGTCGGCCAGACCGTGGAACAGCATCCCCTCCTGCAACGGGGTCAGCGGGTAGACGTCCTCCACCCCGCCGTCGACCACGCGGTCCACGGTCGCCTGGTCCAGGCGCACCAGCGGGAAGTCCGACGGCGTGCGACCACCGGAACCGGGCAGCGCGCAGTGCGCCACGATCTCCGACAGCCCGTGGAGCACCGCGTCGGCCAGTGCCCGCACGGTCGACCCGTCGTGCACGCGCTCGGAGTACAGCCAGGTGAGTTCGAGTTCCCCGTCCTCCACCAGGCCCACGACGTCGATCAGGTAGGCGCGGGGGTTGCCGGGAGCGGTGTCGCGGCCGATCGGGGCGCACCGGGCCCGGTAGAGCCCGTCGTCGTCGGCCGCCACGTCCCACTGGCCGTGGTAGTTGACGCTGATCAGCGGGTGCGGGTCGTCGTGCAGGCCCGCCGACGGCGACCCGAGGTAGCGCAGGGCCGCGTAGCTCTGACCGCGGCGAGGCAGCGCCCGCACCTGCTCCTTGACCGACTTGAGCACGTCACCCCAGTCCCCTCCCGGCACGTGCAGGGCGAGGGGGAACTGGCTGGTGAACCAGCCGACCGTGCGGGAGACGTCGAGGTCGTCGGGCACGTCCTCACGCCCGTGGCCCTCCAGTCCGAGCAGGACCCGGTCGCGACCGGTCCAGTCGGCCAGCGCCCGGCCGAGCGCGCTGAGCAGCACGTCGTTGACCTGCGTGCGGTAGACACCGGGCACCTGGTGCAGCAGCGCGTCGGTGTCGGCCCGGCCCAGCCGGACGGTGACCGAGCGGACGTCCTCGGCGGGGTCGCCGCCCTCGTGGTCCACGGGGAGGTCGGCCGGGGCGGACGCGGCGAAGCCTGCCCAGTGGTCGAGGTCGGCGTCGAGCTCCCCTGCGGCCACCCGGTCGGCCAGCCTGCGCGCCCACGTGGAGAACGCGGTGCCCGCGGGGGCGGGTGCGACCGGTTCGCCGCGCGACACCCGCTGGTAGGCGGTGTCGAGGTCGTCGAGCAGGATCCGCCAGGACACGCCGTCCACGACGAGGTGGTGCACGGCCAGGAACAGTCGCGACCGGCCTCCGCCGAGGCGGAACAGCACGGCCCGCACGAGGGGTCCCGCGGCGAGGTCGAGGCTCGACTGGGCTTCGAGCGCGTCGGTGTCCGCCGCCTCCCGCTGCCCGCGCTCGTCGAGGCCGGACAGGTCGCGCACCCGCAGCACACCGGTCGGCGGCGTGGGCACGACCTCCTGCGCCCACCGACCGTCCACGCGGGTGAAGCGCGTGCGCAGCGCGGGGTGGTGCGCGACGACGGCGTCCACGGCGGTCGCCAGCGCCCGCTCGTCCACTCCTGGGGCCAGTTCGACGTGGGTGGACATGGTGAAGTGGTGCGGCGCGCGCGGGGCGGTCTCGAAGAACCACTCCTGGATGGGCGTCAACGGCGCGGGCCCGGCGGTCGGGGCGTCCGGCACCTGCTCCACGGCCGCCGTCGCGGTCGCGGCCAGCTCGGCGACCGTGGGGTGCAGGAAGACGTCCTTGGACGACAGCCGCAGCCCGGCCTGGCGGGCGCGGGCGACGAGCTGGATGCTGAGGATGGAGTCGCCGCCCAGCTCGAAGAAGTTGTCCTCGATCCCGACGCGGTCCACCCGCAGCACCTCGGCCCACACGCGGGCCAGTTCCCGTTCGACGGGCGTGGTGGGCTCGACGTGACCGCCGACCGGGCGGCCCTCGGGCGCGGGCAGCGCGCGGCGGTCGACCTTCCCGTTGTCGCTCAGCGGGAGCGCGTCCAGCACGACGAACGCCGACGGCACCATGTAGTCCGGCAGCTCCCGCGCGAGCCACGCCCGCAGGTCGGCACGGGACAGGTCCGCCGTCAGGACGACGTAGGCGACCAGCTGCTTGCGGCCGTCGTCGGCGCGGGCCACGGTGATCGCCTGCGCGACGTCGGGGTGCCGCGTGAGCAGGGCGTCGACCTCGCCGGTCTCGACCCGGAACCCGCGGATCTTGACCTGGTCGTCGGTGCGGCCGACGAACTCCAGCACCCCGTTCGCCCGCCACCGGGCGAGGTCGCCGGTGCGGTACACGCGGGAGCCGGGCGGGCCGAAGGGGTCGGGCAGGAAGCGCTCGGCGGTCAGGCCGGGTCTGCCGAGGTAGCCTCGGGCCACCCCGGCGCCCGCGAGGAACAGCTCCCCCGGCACGCCGACGGGAACGGGCCTCATCCCGTCGTCCAGCACGTAGGCCGCCATGCCGTCCAGCGGGCGGCCGACGGGGATCACGTCGGGCACGTCCGACGTCATGGGGAACGAGGTGGCGAACGTCGTCGTCTCGGTCGGGCCGTAGCCGTCGACCACGGTCAGGCCGGGGCACGCGTCGAGCACGCCGCGCACGGCGGCGGCGGGCACCACGTCACCACCCGTCCACACCTCGCGCAGCCCGGCGAACGCCTCGGGCGCCTCGTGGGCGACCAGGCGGAAGAGACCGGCGGTCAGCCAGATCGCGGTCACGCCGTGCGCGGCGACGGCGTGCCGTACCGCGTCGGCGTCCACGTCGCCCGGCCGCGCGACGACGACCCGGCCGCCGCGCAGCAGCGGCACCCACAGCTCGTAGGTGGACGCGTCGAACGCCGACGGCGAGTGCAGCAGCACGCGGTCGTGGGCACCGCCGTCGAAGCGGGAGTCCAGCGCCAGCGCCACCACGTCCCGGTGCCGCACGGCGACGCCCTTGGGCGTGCCGGTGGAGCCGGAGGTGTGCATGACGTAGACCAGCTGGTCGGGGTCCACCACCACGCCGGGGTCGGGAGCACCGGCGGTGTCCCCGTCGAGCACCACGAGCTGTCCGGTGTGGACGGACGCGGCGAGCGCCTCGCCCGCGGGATCGGTGACCACCGTCATCACCCCCGCGTCGGCGAGCACCCTCCTCATCCGCTCGGCGGGCGCGCGGGCGTCCAGGGGCACGTACGCCGCGCCCGCCTTGGCCACGGCCAGTTCGGCGACGACCAGGCCCGCGGAGCGCTCCACGAGCAGCCCGACCGGGGTCTCGGCCCGCACGCCGAGACCGAGGAGCCGGTGGGCGAGCCGGTTGGCCCGCGCGTCCAGCTCGGCGTAGGTGAGGACCGCGTCGTCCGCGACGACGGCGGGTGCGTCCGGGGTCCGGCGCGCCCGCTCGGCGAACAGGCCGGGGACCGTGGCGTCGACCGGTGGGCGGTGGGCGTCGTTCCAGCCCTCCACGACCTGCTCGCGCTCGGCGTCCGACAGCCACGGCAGTGCGCCGAGCGGTCGGCGCGGGTCGGCCGCCACGCCGTCGAGCAGCCGCACGAGGTGGTCGGCGAACCGCTCGACCGTGGCGGCGTCGAACAGGTCGGTGTTGTACTCGACCACCCCGGCCAGCAGGCCGTCGCGCTCCTGGAACTCGATGGTCAGGTCGAAGATGGCGTCGCGCCGGGACAGGCCGACCGGCTCGACGCGCAGGCCCGGCAGCGCGGGCGGTGTGCGCTCGGCGTTCTGGAGCAGCACCATGACGTCGAACAGCGGGTTGCGGCTGACGTCCCGGTCCTGCCGGACGGCGTCGACGAGCTGCTCCAGCGGCGCCTCGTCGTGGGCGAACGCCTCCTTGACGGTCTCCTTGACCCGGTCGAGGAACTCGGTGAAGTCACTCCGCGAGTCCACTGTGGACCGCAGGACGACCGTGTTGACGAAGAACCCGACCAGCCGTTCCAGGCCGGGGTGGCCGCGGCCGGTCGTGACGGTGCCGACCGCCACGTCCTCCTGGCCCGCGTAGCGGGCGAGGAGCGCCTGGCACCCGGCCACGAGGACGGAGAACAGGATCGTGCCGTGCTCGTGGGCGAGGTCGCGCAGCGCCGCGGTGACCGGCGCGGGCACCGTGAACGCGTGCGCGGCGCCGCGGGTCGTGCGCACCGGCGGCCGGGGGCGGTCGGTCGGCAGTTCCAGCGGGGAGGTGCCCGCGAGGAGCCGCGTCCAGTGGTCGAGGTGGCCGCGCAGCACGTCGTCGGACAGGCGTTCGCGCTGCCAGGCGGCGAAGTCGGCGTACTGGACCGGCAGCGCGGGCAGCGCCGCCTCCCGGCCGCTCACGGCGGCGCCGTACAGCTCGCCCAGCTCCTCGGTGAGCACGCCCATCGACCAGCCGTCGGTGACGACGTGGTGCGCGGTCACCAGCAGCACGTGCTCGTCGTCGGCGACCCGGACCAGCAGCGCCCGCACCAGCGGACCCCGTTCCAGGTCGAAGGGGCGGGAGTACTCCTCCACCAGCACCTCGTCCAGCCCGGCGGGATCGCGCTGCTCGACCACGGGCACGGCCAGGTCGAACGGCGGGTGCACGACCTGCGTGCCGCGCCCGTCGACCTCGGCGAGCGTGGTGCGCAGCGACTCGTGGCGGGCCACAAGGCCGCGCAGCGCGGCGGTCAGCGCCTCCCCGTCGAGGCGCCCGGTCAGGCGCAGCGCCAGCGCGCTGTTGTACCCCGAACCCCCCGGCTGGAACCGGTCCAGGAACCACAGGCGCTGCTGGGGGAACGACAGCGGCAGCGGGCGGTCCCGATCGACCGGCGTGATGGTGCCGGTCCTCTCGGACCGGCCCGAGAGGCGGCGGCGCATCTGCTCGCGCAGGTGCGGGGGGAGTGCGGCGATGCGGTCCTCGATCGACGACGACATGGTGTGGTCTCTCCTCACAGGTCCGGGGTGACGCCGTCATCGAAGGCGACTCGTTCGAGTTCGAGCAGGATCTTCTCCTCGACCAGCAGCGCCAGGGCGGCGACCGTGCGGCTGGTCAGGACGTCGTGCGGGGTCAGCGGCACGTCGAAGGCCGCGCGGCAGCGGGAGGTGACGAGCAGGCTCCGCATGGAGTCGCCGCCGAGGGCGGTGAAGTCGTCCTCGACGCCGACGCGCGGAACGCCCAGCGCCTCCTCCCAGATCCCGGCCATCACCTGTTCGGTGTCGGTCCGGGGCGCCACGTACCGCGCGGCGGGAGCGGGGGCGGACGGCGAGGGCAGCGCGGCCCGGTCGACCTTCCCGTTGGTGCTCAACGGCAGCGCGTCGAGCACCGTGAACACCGACGGCACCATGTAGTCGGGCAGGTGGCGCCCGGTGAACGCGGCGAGGTCGGCCGGGTCGGGTGCGCGGCCGGGATCGGCGGGCACGAGGTAGGCCACGAGCTGCTTGCCGCCGAGCGCGTCGTCGCGGACCACCACGACCAGCCCGCCCACGTCGGGGTGGCGGCCGAGCACGGCTTCGACCTCGCCCAGCTCGATGCGGAAGCCCCGCAGCTTGACCTGGTCGTCGGCGCGGCCCGCGAACTCCAGCTCGCCGCTCGGCAGCCACCGCACGACGTCGCCGGTGCGGTACATCCGCTCCCCCGGCCCGGCGAACGGGCAGGCCACGAACCGGGCCGCGGTGAGGCCGGGCCGGTCGAGGTAGCCGCGGGCCAGCCCGGCACCCGCGAGGTACAGCTCGCCGGGCACGCCGACCGGCACCGGCCGCAGCCGGTCGTCCAGCACGTACGCGGACACGCCGTCCAGCGGTGTGCCGATGGGCACGGTGTCGGGCACGTGGTCGAGGTCGGGCATCCGGTGGGCCGACGCGAACGTGGTGGTCTCGGTCGGCCCGTACCCGTCGACCACGACCAGGCCGGGGCACGCCGCCATGACGCGCCGGACCGCCGCGGCCGGGACGACGTCGCCGCCGGTCCACACCTCGGCGACCCCCGCCAGGCAGTCGGGCGAGTCCTGGGCCAGGACGCGGAACAGGCCCGCGGTGAGCCACAGCGCCGTCACACCGTGCGTGGTGATCAGCTCCCGCAGCACGGCGGCGTCGAGCTCGTCCGGAGGGGCGACGACGACGCGGCCGCCGCGCAGCAGCGGCACCCACAGCTCGTAGGTGGATGCGTCGAACGCCAGCGGGGAGTGCACGAGCACGGCGCGGTGGGCCGGACCGTCGAAGCGCGGGTCCAGCGCCAGCGCCACCACGTCCCGGTGCCGCACGGCGACGCCCTTGGGCGTGCCGGTGGAGCCGGAGGTGAACTCGACGTAGGCCAGGCCGTCCGGGTGCGCGACCGCCCTGGGCCGCTCCGCCGAAACCCCACCGTCCGGGACGACGACGTGGCAGTCGAACGGGGTGGTGTCCCGGTCGGTGACCAGGACCCTGCTGCCCGCCTGCTCCAGCACCAGCCGCTGCCGCTCGACGGGCGCGCGGCTGTCCAGCGGCAGGTACGCGCCTCCCGCCTTGAGCACGGCGAGCACCGCGACCACGACATCGGCCGAGCGGCGCAGCAGCAGCCCCACGCGGTCCTCGGGACGCACGCCGAGCGCGATCAGCCGGTGCGCCAGCCGGTTGGCGCGCGCGTCCAGCTCGGTGTAGGTGAGCGACGTGCCGTCCGCGACGACGGCCGTCGCGTCGGGCGTGCGGTCCACCCGCGCGGCGACCAGCTCGGCCACCGTCGCCTCAGGAGCGCTGGTGCGGACGCGGTCGGGCAGGACGATCCGCCGGTCGGCGTCGTCCAGGACGTCGACCTCCCCCACCGCCCGGTCGGGGTCGGCGGTCAGGCCGAGCAGGGCGCGGGTCAGGTGCCCGGCGACGCGCTCGACCGTGGCGGCGTCGAACAGCGCCGGGTCGTAGCTGAGCCGGAACTCCAGGTCCTCGCCGGGTCGGACGCCCACGCTGAGCGGGTAGTTGGTCGTCTCCACGGCGTCCAGGTCGCGCACCACGACGCCGTGGGCGGCGGCCTCGTCGACCGGGTAGTTCTCGAACACCAGGATGCTGTCGAACAGCTCGGCCCCGCTCCACGCCCGCAGGTCCGCGAGCGCCACGTGCTCGAACCGCCGGGCCTCGGCCTGCTCGGTCTGCAACCGCCGCAGCCACACCGCGACCGGCTCGTCCTCCACGACCTCGGTCCGCACCGGCAGGGTGTTGATGAACATGCCCGTGATGGCGTCCACGCCGGGCAGGTCGGCCGGGCGGCCGGACACGGTGGAGCCGAAGCAGACGTCGCGCTGCCCGCTGTAGCGCGACAGCAGCAGGGCCCACGCGCCCTGCACCACGGCGTTGAGGGTCAGGCCGCACCGCTGGGCGAAGTCGCGCAGCCCGCCGCCGGGCAGCGTGCGGGTGGTCCACTCGGTGGAGCGGGTGGCGTGGCCGGGCTCCGCCTGCCGGTCGAGCGGCAGCGGAGTGGGCGCGGTGAACCCGGCGAGCACCCGCCGCCAGTGCTCCTCAGCCTCGCGCGGGTCCTGGGTGGACAGCCAGCGCAGGTAGTCGCCGAACGGGCGGCGCGCCACGAGGTCGGGTTCGCGGCCCGCGGTGAGGGCGGCGTAGCAGGCGAGGACGTCGGTCAGCACCTGGAACGTGCTCCACCCGTCCAGCAGCACGTGGTGGAACGTCCACCCGACCCGCACGGCCGTCGCGGACTCGCGGGTCAGCACCAGACGCATCAGCGGCGCGGTGCCGAGGTCCAGCTCTCCGCCCCCGTCGACGTCGGAGATCGGCAGGTCGACGTCTCGGCACACGACCTGCACCGGCCGGTCGACGCCCTCCCACACGACGCGGCTGCGCAGGACCGGCGTCCGCGCGACCACCTCACGCCACGAGCGGGCCAGTGCGGCGAGGTCCGCGACACCGTCGAGGACGAAGGAGATCCGTTCGGTGTACAGGCCCTCCCTGCCGTGGGAGAGGCTGTGGAAGACCATGCCCGCCTGCATCGGGGTGAGCGGGTAGACGTCCTCCACGTCCCGGCCGTCGCCGACGATCCTGTCCACGGCGGCCTGGTCCAGGCCTGCCAGGGGGAAGTCCGACGGGGTGCGGCCACCGGAACCGGGCCGGGCGCAGAACGCCACGACCTCGCGCAGCGCGTCCGCCACCGCCTCCGCCAGGCGCCGCACGGTCGACTCGTCGTGCACCTCGTCGCTGAAGTACCAGGTGAGCCGGAGCCGCTTGTCCTCCACGGCGCCGACGACGTCGAGCAGGTGGGGTCGGGGCGTGTCCGGGGCGGCGTCGGCGGCCAGTCCGCCGACCGTCCGGAACGCCGTCCCACCCGCCGTGCCGTCGAACTGCCCGAGGTAGTTGAACGCCACCACCGGACCGCGCGAGCGGTGTGCGGCGCCGTGGCCGATGCCCCGCCGCGGCACGGCCCGCAGGCGCTCCTTGGTCGCCTTCAGCACGTCGCCCCAGTCGCCCGCAGGCACGTCGAGCGCCACCGGGTACACCGAGGTGAACCAGCCGACCGTGCGGGACAGGTCGACGTCGTCGAGGAAGTCGCCGTCCCGACCGTGGCCCTCCAGGTCCACCAGGACCCGGTCGCGGCCCGTCCACCCGGCCAGCACGCGCCCCAGCGCGCTCAGCAGCACGTCGTTGACCTGCGTGCGGTAGACGGAGGGCACGTCCTGGAGCAGCGCGCGGGTCAGGTCGGCGTCCAGTTCGGCGGTGACGCCGCGCACGGAACCGGTGGTGCCGGTCCCGTCGCGGTCGACGGGCACGGAGGGGTCGCCGGTCACGCCCGCCCAGTGGTCGGCCTCGTCGTCGAACCCGCCCGCCGCGGTGTGCTCGGCCAGCGCGAGCGCCCAGTCGCGGAACGACGTGGTCTTCGCGGGGAGGACGACCTCCTCTCCGCGCGCGGCCCGGAGGTACGCCGCTTCCAGGTCCTCCAGCAGGATCCGCCAGGACACGCCGTCCACGACCAGGTGGTGCACGGCGACCAGCAGCCTGCGCGGTGTGAGCAGCGTCGCGCGCAGCAGCGGTCCCCCGGCGAGGTCGAACCCGCTGTGCACCTGCCCCGCGTCGTCCACCTCGGACAGCGGGTCGACCGGCCCGACCGGCGCGTTGTGCTGCCGCCACCCGGTCCCCGCGCGCTCGAACCGCATCCGCAGCGCGTCGTGGTGCTCCACCAGCGCCGCCAGGGCCGTCCGCAGCGCGGCCACGTCGACCTCGTCGGCGAACTCGACCACGACGGACTGGTCGAAGTGCTCCGGGTGCGGCGGTTCGGTGTCGAGGAACCAGCTCTGGATCGGCGTCAGCGGCACCTCGCCGGTCACCGGTCCCTGCGGCGTGGTCTCCGCCGTCGCCGCGGCGGGCACGGCCGCCGCGAGCGCCGCCACCGTCGGGTGGGAGAACAGGTCGCGCGGCACCAGGCCGTAGCCCGCCTGCCGGGCGCGCGACACCACCTGGATGCTGACGATGGAGTCACCGCCGAGTTCGAAGAAGTCGTCCTCGACCCCGACCCGGTCGACCCCGAGGACCCGCTCCCAGATCTCCGCGAGCGCCCGTTCGGCCTCCGTGCGCGGTGCGACGTACCGGGTGCCCGCCGCCTCCCACCCCGGCGCGGGCAGGGCCTTGCGGTCGAGCTTGCCGTTGCCGGTCAGCGGGAGCCGGTCGAGGTGGACGAACGCCGAGGGCAGCATGTGCTCGGGCAGCGTCCTGGACAGGAAGCCGCGCGGGTCCGCCAGCGGACGACCGGCGACCACGTAGGCCACGATGACGTCGCGCCCGGCGTGCTCGCGGACGACGGCGACGGCCGCGGTCACGTCCTCGTGCGCCTCCAGGGCGGCCTCGACCTCGCCCAACTCGATGCGGAAGCCGCGGATCTTGACCTGCTGGTCGGCGCGGCCGAGGTAGTCGAGCCTGCCGTCCTTCCACCGGGCCAGGTCGCCGGTGCGGTACATGCGCGTGCCGGGCTCACCGAACGGGTCGGCGACGAAGCGGGCCGCGGTCAGGCCGGGCCGGTTGAGGTAGCCGCGCGCGAGGCCCGCCCCGGCGACGAACATCTCGCCGACGACACCCGGCGGCACCGGCCGCAGGTCCTCGTCCAGGACGTACACGCGCAGGTCCGGGATGGGTTCGCCGACCGAGCCGTCGGCGGGCGTCCACGTGACGTGCACGGTGGTCTCGGTGATGCCGTACATGTTGATCAGCTCGCCGGGACCGTCCCACGCCGCCAGCTTGCGCACGTCCAGCGCCTCGCCGCCGAAGACGACGAACCGCAGGCACAGACCCTCGGGCCGCTCGGCGATGAGCTGGTAGAACGCCGAGGGCGTCTGGTTGAGCACCGTGACGCGCTCCCGCGCCAGCAGCGCGGCGAAGTCGCCCGGCGACCGCGACACCTCGTGCGGCACGACGACGAGCCGTCCGCCGCGCAGCAGCGGACCCCACAGCTCCCACACCGAGAAGTCGAAGGCGTAGCTGTGGAACAGCGTCCACACGTCGTCCGGTCCGAAGCCGAACCAGTGGTCGGTGGCCGAGAACAGCCGGGCCACGTTGGCGTGCGGGACGACGACGCCCTTGGGCTTGCCGGTGGACCCCGAGGTGTAGATGACGTAGGCGGGGTTCTCCGGGCGCAGCGCGACCTCGGGCGCGGTGGCGGGCCGGTCGGACACGTCGGGCAGCTCCGCCAGCACGGCCACCGGCCGGGTGTCCTCGACCATGCCCGCCACCCGGTCGGCCGGGTAGGACGGGTCGATCGGCAGGTAGGCGGCGCCGGACTTCAGCACGCCGAGCACGGCCACGACCAGGTCGGTCGACCGCGGCAGCCGCAGCGCGACGTACCGCTCCGGTCCGGCGCCCCGCTCCACGAGCGCGTGGGCCAGCCGGTTGGCGCGGGCGTCCAGCTCGGCGTAGGTCAGGCCCTCGCCGTCGCAGGTGACGGCCACGGCGTCGGGCGTGCGGGCGGCCTGCGCGGCGAACAGGGCGGGCAGGGTGTCCACCGGGTAGTCGCGCCCGGTGGGGTTCCACTCCACCAGCACCTGGTGGCGCTCGGCGTCGTCGAGCAGCCGCAGGTCGTCCAGCGGGCGCTCAGGGTCCGCGAGCACGTCGTCCAGCAGCGCCAGCAGGTGCCGTCCCAGCCGCCGCACCGTCGCCTCGTCGAACAGGGCCGGGTCGTGGTCGAGGTCGACCACGAGGCGCCTGCCGGGCGAGACCACGACGGTGAGCGCGTAGTTCGTGGGCTCGTCCGCCCGCACGTCGTGCAGCCGCAGGCCGTGCGCGGCCGTGGCGCCGTCGTCGAACGGGTAGTTCTCGAACACCAGGATGCTGTCGAACAGGTTCGCCCCGCCGGGCAGTGCGCTCCACCCGCGCAGCTGGGCCAGCGGCACGTGGTCGAAGCGCCGCGCCTCGGCCTGCTCGGCCTGGAGTTCGCGCAGCCACGACACCTGGTCCCGCCCCCGGTCGACGGAGATCCTCGTGGGCACGGTGTTGATGAACATGCCCACCATCGACTCGACGCCCGCGAGGTCGGCGGGCCTGCCGGAGACGGTGGTGCCGAAGACGACGTCGGACGTGCCGCCGCAGCGGGCGAGCAGCAGCGCCCACATGCCCTGCACGACGGTGTTCACGGTCAGGCCGTTGCGCTGGGCGGCCTCGCGCAGCCGTTCGGTGCGCTCGGCGCTCAGCTCGAACCGGGCGGTGCCGCCCGACTCGGCCCGGTGGGCCTCGACCGGGCGGCGGTCGTAGGGCAGCGGGGTGGTCTCGTCGAAGCCGTCGAGCACCCGCCGCCAGTACCGCTCGGCCTCCGCCAGGTCCTGCCGGTCCAGCCAGTGCAGGTAGTCGTGGAAGGGGTGGCGGTCGGTGGTGGGTCCCGCCGTACCCGTGGTGACGGCCGCGTGGTGCTCGCACACCTCCGCGAACAGCTGGGCCGCGCTCCACCCGTCGAGCAGGACGTGGTGGAACGTCCACAGCACCAGCACCTCGTCGTCCGACAGCCGGGCCACGGCCACGCGCATCAGCGGCGCCGTGCCGAGGTCCAGCCCGGCGGCGCGGTCGCGGTCCAGCAGGCCCCGCAGTTCCTCGTCGACGTCGAGCCCGGTCCAGTCGAGGTGGGTCACGGGCAGGGTGACGCGGCGGCGCACGCGCTGCACCGGCTCGGGCAGCCCGTCCCACACGACCTCGCCGCGCAGCACGGCGTTGCGGTCCACGACCCGCTGCCAGGCCTCGCCCAGCGCCCTCGGGTCGGTCACGCCGGACAGCCGGAACCGGATCTGGTTGAAGTAGGCGCCGGAGGTCGCGCCGTCGACCAGGCCGTGGAAGACCATGCCCGCCTGCATCGGGGTCAGCGGGTAGACGTCCTCCACGTCCCGGCCGTCGCCGACCAGCCGGTCCACCGCGGCCTGGTCCAGGCCTGCCAGCGGGAAGTCCGACGGGGTCCGGCCACCGGAACCGGGCCGGGCGCAGAACGCCACGACCTCGCGCAGCGCGTTCGCCACCGCCTCCGCCAGGCGCCGCACGGTCGACTCGTCGTGCACCTGGTCGCTGAAGTACCAGGTGAGGTCGAGGCAGCCGTGCTCGACGGCGCCGACCACGTCGAGCAGGTGCGGTCGCGGGGCGTCGGGCGCGCTGTCGAGTTCCAGGCTGCCGCGCACGGCGCGCAGCACGCCGCCCTCCACGGCCGACCAGTCGAGCCTGCCCAGGTAGTTGACGCTGACCAGCGGCCCGGTGCCGCCGGGCTCGTGCAGGGCGCCGTAGCCGATTCCCCTGCGGGGCACCGCGCGCAGCCGCTCCTTCACCGACTTGAGGACCGCGCCCCAGTCGCCGTCGGGGACGTCCAGCACGACGGGGAAGATCGACGTGAACCAGCCGACCGTGCGGGACAGGTCGACGCCGTCGATCAGGTCCTCGCGGCCGTGGCCCTCCAGGTCCACCGGTACCCGGCTCCTGCCGGTCCAGTCGGCCAGCACCCGCCCGACCGCGCTCAGCAGCACGTCGTTGACCTGCGTGCGGTACGCGGCGGGCACGTCCTGGAGCAACGCCCTGGTGGTCTCGCGGTCGAGCCGGACCGACACGGCGCGCGTGGACCCGGCGGTGTTGGGGCCACCGCGGTCGACCGGGAGCGACGGGTCCACCTCGGCGACCCCGGCCCAGTGGTCCCGCTCGTCGTCGAAGCCGCCGTCGGCGGTGTGCCGGGCCAGCCGGTGCGACCAGTCGCGGAACGAGGTGGTCTTGGCGGCCAGCCGAACGGGCTCGCCGCGCGCGGCCTGGTCGTAGGCCGTGACGAGGTCCTCCAGCAGGACGCGCCACGAGACGCCGTCCACGACGAGGTGGTGGATGTCCAGGCGCAGCAGGTTCCCCTCCAGCACGGCACCGAGGAGCGGCCCGCTCGCGAGGTCGAAGCCCGCCGACCGGTGCGCGGTCAGGACGTCGGCCCGCTCCACCGGCGCGTTGTGCTGCCGCCAGCCCGATCCCGTGCGCTCGAACCGCATCCGCAGCGCGTCGTGGTGCTCCACCAGCGCCGCCAGCGCCGTCCGCAGCGCGGCCACGTCGACGTCCTCCGCCAGTTCCGCGGTGAGGACCTGGGAGAAGTGCTCGGGGTGGTCGGGGTTCGTGGCGAACAGCCACCGCTGCACCGGGGTGAGCGGCACCTCGCCCGCCACCGCTCCCTGGTCGACCTCGGACTGCCCCGAGGTGGACGCGGCGGCGGCGAGCGCGGCCACGGTGGGGTGGCGGAACAGGTCGCCGGGGGTGAGCGCGAGTCCGGCGCGGCGGGCGCGGGACACGACCTGGATGCTGAGGATGGAGTCGCCGCCCAGCTCGAAGAAGTTGTCGCGGGCTCCCACCCGGTCGACGCCGAGCAGGTCCGCCCAGATGCCCGCCAGCACGGCCTCCGGCCCGTCGGCGGGCGCCACGTGGGCGGTGCCGGGGGTGGCCCACTCCGGGTCGGGCAGGGCGCGCCGGTCGACCTTGCCGCTGGCGTTGAGCGGCAGCGCGTCCACGACGACGAACGCCGACGGCACGAGGTAGTCGGGCAGCGCGCGACCGAGGAACTCCCGCAGCGCGGCCACGTCCGGCGGTGCGCCCCGCGCGGTCAGGTACGCGACCAGCCGCTTGCGCCCGGTGTCGTCGGCGCGCACGACCGTCACCGACTGGGCCACGCCGGGGTGCGCCGACAGGGCCGTGTCGACCTCGCCGGGCTCGACCCGGAACCCGCGGATCTTGACCTGGTCGTCGGTGCGGCCGACGAACTCCACCGTGCCGTCGGCCTTCCACCGCACCAGGTCGCCGGTGCGGTACATCCGCTCCCCCGGCGCGCCGAACGGGTCGGCGACGAAGCGGGAGGCGGTCAGGCCGGGGCGGCCCGCGTAGCCGAGGGCCAGGCCCGCGCCCGCGATGAACAGCTCGCCCGGCACGCCGATCGGGGTCGGCGACAGCGCCTCGTCGAGCACGTGGACGCGCATCCCGTCCAGCGGACGGCCGATGGGCACCACGTCCGGGACGGCGTCGGGGTCGGCCATGCGGTGCGCGGTGGCGAACGTGGTGGTCTCGGTGGGGCCGTAGCCGTCGACCACGGCGGTTCCGGGGCACGCCCGCAGGACCCGCCGGACCGCGGCGGCGGGCACGACGTCACCGCCGGTCCAGACCTCGCGCAGGCCCGCCAGCGCGGCGGGGTCGTCCTGCGCCACGGCGCGGAACAACCCGGCGGTCAGCCACAGGCCCGTCACGCCGTGCCGGGTGATCAGGTCGCGCAGGAGGTCCGCGTCGAGGTCGCCGACCGGGGCGGTGACGACCGTGCCGCCGTTGAGCAGCGGCACCCACAGCTCGTAGGTGGTGGCGTCGAACGCGGGCGCGGAGTGCAGCAGGACCCGGTCGTGCGCGCCGCCCGCGAACCGCTGGTCGCGGACGAGGTCGGTCACGTCGCGGTGCCGCACCGCCACGCCCTTCGGCACCCCGGTGGACCCCGAGGTGTGCATGACGTAGGCCGGGTCGTCCGGGCGCACGGCCACGTCGGGCCCGGTGGCCGGTTCCGCGTCCAGATCGACGGCGTCCAGGTCGACCACGCGGCCGTCGTGGACCTCGTCGGCGGTGGCGCGCCACGTCCGGTCGGTGAGGAGCACGCAGGCGCCGTTCTCGGCCAGCAGCACCGCCAACCGCTCGGCGGGCGCCCTGGTGTCGAGCGGCACGTACGCCCCGCCCGCCTTGACCACGGCCAGTTCGGCGACGACGAGGTGGGTCGAGCGGCCCAGCAGCAGCGCCACCGGCTCACCCGCGCGCAGACCGCGGCGCAGCAGGTGGTGGGCGAGGCGGTTGGCGCGGGCGTCCAGCTCCGCGTAGGTGAGCGCGGTGCCGTCGGCGACCACGGCCCGCGCGTCGGGCGTGCGGCGGACCTGCTCGGCGAAGAGGGAGGTGATCGTGGCGGGCGGGCGGTCGTGGCGGGTGTCGTTCCACTCCGCCAGGACCCGGCGCTCGTCGGGACCGAGCAGCGGGAGTTCCCCGACCGGGCGGCCGGGGTCGGCGGCGACGGCCTCCAGCAGGACCCTCAGGTGCCCGGCCATCCGCTCGACCGTGGCGGCGTCCCACAGGTCGGTGTTGTACTCCACGGAGAGGTCGAGCGAGCCGTCGCGGGGCCAGAACTCGACCAGCAGCTCGAACCGGGCACTCGGTCGCGGCAGGTGGTGCTCGGTGACGCGCAGCGCGTCGACCGCGGTCGGCCGCACCATCTCCTGCTGGAGCAGGACGAGCGCCTGGACCAGCGGCGTGCGGCTGGGGTCGCGGTCGGGCCGCAGTTCGTCGACCAGCCGGTCGAACGGCACCTCGTCGTGGGCGAACGTGTCGAGCACGGTCTCCCTGACCTCGGCCAGGAACCGGTCGAACGGCGCGGAGGGGTCCACTTCGGACCGCAGGACGAGGGTGTTGACGAAGAAGCCGACGACGTGGTCCAGCTCCGGTCGGCCGCGGCCCGCCGACGCGGTGCCCACGGCCACGTCGCGCCGCCCGGTGTAGCGGGCCAGCAGCAGCTGCACGGCGGCTGCCAGCGTGGTGAACAGGGTGGTGCCGCTGGCCCGGCCCACCTCGGCCAGGCGGTCCACCAGTGCGCCCGGCAGGGGTTCGCGGTGCACGGCGCCCGCCGTGGTGCGACGCGCGGGGCGGGGCCGGTCGGTGGGGAGGTCGAGCGGTTCGAGGTCGGCGAGCCCGCGCCGCCAGTGGTCCAGCTCGTCCGCCAGGGCCGGGTCGTCGAGGCGGTGGCGCTGCCACACCGCGAAGTCCGCGTACCGGACGGGCAGCGGGCGCAGGTCGGCCGGGCGTCTTCGGACGGCGGCCCGGTACAGCTCCAGGAGGTCGTCGACCTGCACGCGGATCGACCAGCCGTCGGTGGCGATGTGGTGCTGGTCGAGCAGCAGCACGTGGTCGTCCTCGGCCAGCCGGGCGAGCACGGCGCGGGCCACGGGGCCGACCCGCAGGTCGAACGGCGTCGTCAACTCCTCGGCGCACAGCCGGTCCAGGGCGCCGTCGCGGTCGGCGGGGTCCACATCGGACAGGTCGGCCACCCGCAGCGGCACGCTCCCGCGCGGGGCGACGACCTGGACGCCGACGCCGTCGACCTCCTCGTAGGTGGTCCGCATGACCTCGTGCCGGTCGACCAGCCCGTCCAGCGCGGTCCGCAGGGCGGCGAGGTCCAGCGGACCGGAGAGCCTCAGCCCGACACCGGTGTTGTAGTCGGTGGCGGAGGGGTCGAGCCGGTGCAGGAACCACAGCCGCTGCTGCACAGGGGACAGCGGTACCGCGCCGTCGCGCGGGGCGGGGGCGATCCGGTCCTCCGCTCCCGAGGGACCGCGGTCGGCGACCAGTTCGGCGAGCCCGGCGACGGTGCGCGCGTCGAACAGGTCGCGGGACGACAGGGGCACGTCCAGCGCCGAGCGCAGCCGGGAGACCACGCGCATGGCCTGGATGGAGTCGCCGCCGAGGGACACGAAGTCGTCCTCGGCGGCGACCCCGTCGGCGGCCAGCCCGAGCACCTCGGCCCAGGCACTCGCGACCGCGCTCTCGGTCGGGGTCCGGGGCGACGTGCGTCCGGAGCGCCGGTCGGTGTGCCACTCGGGTTCGGGCAGGCCCTTGCGGTCGACCTTCCCGTTGGTGTTCAACGGAAGGCGGTCCAGCAGGACGAACGCGGACGGTGCCATGTAGTCGGGCAGCGACCGCAGGACGGCCTCGCGCAGGTCGTCGTCGGACGGTGCCGTGCCGTCGGCCGGGACGACGTAGGCGACCAGGCGCTTGGTGCCGGTCCGGTCCACGCGCGCCTGCACGGCGGCCTGCGCCACGCCGGGGTGCCGGGCCAGCACCGCCTCGACCTCGGCGGTCTCGATGCGGAAACCGCGCACCTTGACCTGGTCGTCCGTGCGGCCGACGAAGTCGACGGTGCCCTCCGGCGTCCACCGGACCAGGTCACCGGTGCGGTACATCCGCTGCCCCGGCTCGCCGAACGGGTCGGCCAGGAACCGCTCGGCCGTCAGGCCGGGGCGGTTCAGGTAGCCGCGGGCGAGACCGGAGCCCGCGATGTGCAGCTCACCGATCTCGCCGTCGGGCACCGGGCGCAGGTCCTCGTCCAGCACGTGCAGGCGCATCCCGTCCAGGGCCGTGCCGATGGGCAGCACGTCGGGGACCGCGCCGAGGTCGGTCATGGGGTGCGAGGTCGCGAAGGTGGTGGTCTCGGTGGGGCCGTAGACGTCCACCACGGTGGTGCCGGGGCACGCCTCCACCACCCGCCGCACCGCCGCGGCCGGCACCACGTCGCCGCCGGTCCACACCTCGCGCAGCCCGGCGAGGCAGGCCGGGTCGTCCTGCGCCAGCACCCGGAACAGGCCCGAGGTCACGAAGATCGCCGTCACGCCGTGCCCGCCGATGACGTCCCGCAGCACCCGCCCGTCCACGTCGCCGGGAGGGGCCACCACGACCGCGCCGCCCGTGAGCAGCGGCACCCACAGCTCGTAGGTCGACGCGTCGAACGCGATCGGCGAGTGCACCAGCACCCGGTCGTGCGCGCCGGTGGCGAACCGGGCGTCGCGGGCGAGGTCCACGACGTCGCGGTGCCGCGCCGCCACCCCCTTGGGCACTCCCGTCGACCCCGACGTGAACACGACGTACGCCAGGTTGTCCGGGTGCACCACCGCGTTCGGGCCGTCGGCGGGCTCGTCCGCCGCCGCACCGTCCACGGCGAGCAGGTCGCCGCCGTGGACGCGCTCGGCGACGGCCCGCCACGCGTCGTCGGTCAGCAGCACCGAAACCCCGGCTTCCGCCAGGACCGCCGTCATCCGCTCGGCGGGCGCGCGGGAGTCCAGCGGCACGTAGGCGCCACCGGCCTTCAGCACGGCCAGCAGGGCGGCCACGAGGTCCACCGAGCGCTCGGCCAGCACCCCGACGGGCCGTTCCGGCCGTACCCCGAGACGTCGCAGGCGTCGGGCGAGCCGGTCGGAGCGCGCGTCCAGCTCGGCGTAGGTGCACTCCTCGTCGTGCGCGACCACCGCGACGGCGTCGGGTGCGCGCAGGACCTGTTCGGCGAACAGGTCGACGATGGTGCGGTCGTGGCAGTCGGGGGGAAGCGAACCGCCAGCCAGCGTGGCGGGCACGGTGTCGGGGAGCGTCATCGCCGTCCAACCTTTTTCGGGCGCGGTGCAGCGCCACGGGAACGAGGGGGTTCTGGGCTTGAGGTGAGCGGGCGCGCGGGTCAGGCCACGTCGCGCAGCAGTCGGCCCGCGACCCGACCGCCGATCTGGATGCGGTCGATCCGACCGCTGCGGGGGTCGCGCAGGAAGCGACCGGGGTGGCCGGTCGCGCCGTTGGCCAGGTCCGTCACCGAGAAGACGAACCCCTCGTGGACGGCGAGTCGCGCCGCGGGTTCGTCGTCGACGACCAGGTGCAGCTCGTCACCTCGTTCGACCACCGCGTAGGCGGTGTCGCCGTTGACGTAGGTGCCGGTGCAGTCGCGCGGGATGGGCCTGCGGGGGGTCTCGTCGACCGTCGCGACGCGCTCGTCGACGTCGATGCCCGCGGAACGCAGGTCGGGGAGCAGTTCCCGCCACAGGGCGGAACCCGTGACGGAGTTGGCGGTCAGGGCTACGACCGTGCCCGACTCCGGGTCGAAGCGCAGGTGGCACGAGGTGCCGTCGGCCGTGCCGTCGTGGCCGAGCCAGCAGGTGCCGCCGTTGCGGAACACCGCGAGGCCGAGGGCCCAGCCGTCGGCCAGGCCGAACGGTTCGGCGGCGGGGAGGGGGCGGCGCATCTCGGCGAGGTGCTCGGCGGTGACGAGGTCGTGGTCGAGGCCGCCGTGCTCGGGGCGCAGGTGCATCCTCGCGAGCTCGACCAGGTCCGCGGCGCTCGCGGCGAGTCCACCGGCGGGGGCCTCGACCGACAGCAGCTCCTGCTCGACCGGGCGGACCAGGCGCAGGGCGTGGTTGACGGTGTGGCCGCTCGCCGTCGGCGGCTCGGTGTGCGCGGAGGTGTGGTCCGCGGTGAACCCGCAGGTGATGTCGAGAGGCTTGAGCAGGATCGTCCGGACCGCCTCGGCCCACGTCATGCCGGTCACGACCTCGACCAGGCTACCGATGAGCGCGTAACCGGTGTTGGAGTAGGAGAATCCCGCGCCGGGGAGCTGGAGGAGGTCCAGGAGGGAGGCCGCCAGGGGCGAGCGCCCGTCGGGGGCGGACGCGACCTCGGAGTGCAGTCCCCCGGTGTGGCTGAGCAGGTGGCGGGCGGTGAGCAGCTCGGCGGCCGGGCCGCCCGCCTGCCGGACCTCCGGCAGGTACTCCGCGACCGGCTCGTCCAGGTCGACGTCGCCGTCGGACACCAGCACCATCAGCAGGGTCGCGGTGAAGGTCTTGGTGATCGAACCGATGGGCACCTTGCTGTCGCGCCGCACCGCGCGACCCGTGCCGTGCCGTTCCTCGCCGAACTCGAACTCGTGGGCCTCACCGCCGTGCCACACGACCAGCTGCGCTCCGGGGACGTCGTTGCGGCGGGCCGATCTCTCCAGAGCCTCGTATAAGTGTTCCACTATTATCCTCCCTCGCCGACGAGCGGCGCGCATTTCCCGACGAACTGTTTCCAGCCACGACAAAGACGCGTGCCCACCGGACCTGTAGCGACGACGACTCGACCGAACGCCATTATCAC
Source organism: Umezawaea sp. (assembly GCF_057122925.1). Classification (NCBI taxonomy): domain Bacteria; kingdom Bacillati; phylum Actinomycetota; class Actinomycetes; order Pseudonocardiales; family Pseudonocardiaceae; genus Umezawaea; species Umezawaea sp. The sequence continues at coordinate 21,227 of NZ_DBNGPQ010000027.1, forward strand.
GTCCGCCGAGCCGCCTGGAGCCGAGCCGCGAAGGGCCCGACGCCACCATGTACCCACTTTTTCGTTCTTCCATGCCTAGAACTTCGACACCGCCGAAATTCCACCCGACAATGAAACGACCGGTAGTCCTTTACGTTTGGCCCAACGAGCCACGACCGCCGAGGTTACGCATCTCCCGGAAGCCGATATCGACCTCGACCGGAACAGGGTGGAATCGCACGGAAGGCCTGTCACAGCCCTGCTCGATTCACTCGAATGCCATGTTTCAACCGCTTTGAGGCGAACGGGCACACCCCACCGGTCGCCGAACGAAGACGGACCCCGGTCGAGGTGCGACCGGGGTCGGCGACACGACGGCGGTGTGCGCTCCCACCCCGCCCCGACAGGGCGAGCGGGCCCGCGACCCGGCGCTCAGGAGGTGGTCAGGCCTGCGAGTCCACCGCCATCCGCTCGCGGAGGCTGCGGGGCCGCATGTCCGTCCAGACCGCGTCCACGTGGTCCATGCACTCCTGCCTGGTCCCCTCCTTGCCGACTCTGCTCCAGCCCTCGGGGAGTTCTTTCCCCACTGGCCACAGCGAGTGCTGCTCCTCGTCGTTGACCAGCACCTGGAAGGTGGCGTTGTCGTCCACGGCGTTCTCCTTCTTCTCGTCCTGCCTCGGATGTGGAAGCGGACCCACCGGTTTCCGGTGGCCGAGTGGAATCCCCGCGACCGAACCGGTCGCGGACCACAGATCAGCACACCGTGCCGTGTCCACAGTGCCGACGACACCGCCGAAAGGAGGATTCGACCGCGCGAACACCACTATTCGAGATCAAAAATTCAGATGTTTAGCCACCGGACGAGAAGGGCACCACGCGCGTCCCAATTGAGCACGTCTCACCTATATTCTCCGTCGCCGCCGCTGTTTAACAGAAATCAAACACGCGTTCACCCGGAGCCGACGACTCCGTGAAGCGTTCACTGAACAGATGGGTTCGCGGGCGGTGCCGTCCACGCGGCCTGGGTCGAACGCCGTTCGGGAGTCGTCGGAGCACGAGCCGCGAGCCGGAGGACACCGAGCGGGCACCCTCGGTCCGCGCGACAGCCGGCGGGCGCGGGTGAGGGACGGCGCGGACCCCGACGCAGCGCTCCACCCCGCGAGGCCTGCCGGGGCGCAAGGACCTCACCGACCTCACACCCGCCGAGTTGGCCGCTCTGGCGGACCTGGTGCGCCGGTTCGTGCTGCGAACGCCACCGCGCCGCACCCGCGCGGGAAGCGGTGGTGGTAATCACCTCGCACGCTGGGGAACCGGCGATCCCGCCACCCCGGCGACAGGATGGCGAGCATCTCACGTGTCACGCACCGGATCGTCTGGGCCAACCCCCGGCAAGACCCGACTACCAACCGCTGGCAGGCGGCATGGCAGCAGCGTGACCCACTACGACGCAATCGTCAGCACCCACCACCAGGACGCACCAACAGACCTGACCACAGCCCTGTCCCCCACCGACTACCTGTGGTCCACCACCGACCAGCCGTGGTCCACCACCGACCACCGGTGGTCCATCACCGGTCACCCCGGTCCACACCGGTCACCCCCGGTCACCCCGGCCCCCACTGGTCACCCCCCGGTCCACACCGGGCGCTCCCGGTCCCCCGCCCGTCATCCCACTCCCGCACCGGGCGCACCCCACCGGTGTCCGAAGCACTTCCGGCCGCTCAACCCCCGACGACCACGGGCGGACCAGGCAGTGGTGCGAGCCCGACCGAGCCAGCGGTTGTCCGGTTGGGCTCGCACCACGTCCCTCTCCCCGAGTCCGTCACCGGCGCTGGCTGCTCAACGCGAGGACGGGTCGGAGCGGGCCCTGTTCCGGCCCTACCGGCTGACCAGGTCAGCCGGTCACCACGACATACCCCGAAACATCCTCACTTCAACCTCACCACCCGCCCCGAACTGACACCAGCGCGGCCAGCGCCTCGTCCACCGACGGGCGCAGGGTGAGGATCAGGTCGACGGTCGTCACCTCCAGCGGGCGCAGCACCGACCGGCTCGCGGCGGCCACGGCGAGCGCCACGCCCGCGGCGTCCGCCCGCCCCTGGGCCGCGATGAGCGCGGAGATCCCGGGCGAGCTGAAGAACACCACGTCGACGAGGTCGATCACCAGCGCGGGCGGGTCGTCGGTGAACGCCTTGTCGATCGCGTCCCGCAGCGCGACCGCCGACGTCATGTCGACCTCACCGGAACACCTCAGCACCACCACTCCCCGCCGGGCCCCGATCGTGATCGTGGCGGCCGACGCTTCCGACATCTCGAACCAACTCCCTGCTGGCGGAACGCCGCGACCGCGGTCAGCGGACACCGGTCGTGCTGGAGAACCTGAACTCGATGGTCACCGGCACCTCGTCCAGGTCGAGCGCCTGGCGCAGGCGCGGGAGGCCGACCGCGTCGATCCGGCGGCGGATCTCGGTGAGGTCGCCGTCCTGCTCGGCGCTGACGACCATGGCCAGCGCGGGCGCGTCACGGTGGCCAGCCAGGGTCGCGCGCACGGCGTGCACACCCGGATAAGCGGTGACCTCCTCGACGAACGGGGCGACGGCGGTGCTCGCGGCGAGTTCCGTGCGGCCGAGGTCGGGGTCCTGCTCGAAGCGCCAGGTGTGGGTCTTCGGGGCGCGGGCGAGCTGCGCGAGGAGCCAGCGCAGGCACAGCAACCCGATCACCACGGCCACCCCGGCCGCCGCGTAGAACGCCCAGGTGGGTGGATCGGCCAGTTCCGGCACCAGCGGCGCGTCCGACGCGACCGCCGGCAGCAGCCCGAAGTGCGTCGCGAGGGTGACGGCGCCCGCCGCGAGCAGCACCGCCCCGATGACCCCGAGCAGGACGCGGTTGAGGCGGGCGGGGCGGTTGAGGTTGGTCACGACTCGCTCCTGGCGGCCTTGATCTTGATCTTCAGTTCGGGACGGTCCTCGGGGGCGATCTGGTCGAGCCGGTGGTCGAGGGAGGCGCGCACGGCGTCGGCGAGCCCGTCGGTGGTGGTCCGCTCGGTCCGCACGACGGTGGACACCCTGCGGCGCCCGACCGACAACGCGGCTCCGCTGACACCGTCCACAGCGGACGCGGCGGCCCGCAGCGTGCTGCGGTAGCTGCGCCGGGACGCGCCGGACTCGAACGCCGTCTCCCCGTCCCGCAACGGCAGGACGGTGGGCTTGCCGGGCAGGACCGCGGCCAGCAGCAGGACGAGACCGAGCACCACGGCCGCGCAGCCCACGACCAGCGGCCCGACGTCGTTCCAGCGCGTGGCGCGCAGGGAGTCGGCCGCGGCGCGGTAGTCGATCAACGCCGGTTCCCCGAGGATCGCCTGGACGGCGGCCGTGGCGACGAGCACGCACGCCGCGAGCAGCGCGATGGCGGTGAGGACGGCGGGTGCGCCGCGGCGGGGACGACGTTTCACTGGACCCTCCTGGTGTGCGGGGTGTTGCCGTGCAAGGCGGTGACGGTGATGTCGACCCGCGTCACGGCGAGCCCGGTCAGCTCCTGGACGCGCCGGACCACGTGGGCCCGCGCCGCCCCGGTGGTGCGGGCGACCGGGGCCGGGTAGGCCACCGACAGCCGAACGGCCAACGAGGTCGTGCGGGCTCCGACCACCGCCGTGACCTGGACTGCCTCGTCCCGGCCCACCGCGACGCCAAGCACCCGCGCGGCCGATCCGCCGACGCCGTCGACCTCGCCGATCGCCGCGGCGGCGATCCGCTCCACCGTCCGGTCGGAGATCGTGAGACTGCCCGGACCGGCGTCCGGGTCCACCAGCGTTGCGGTCATCGTCAGCCCCTGTCGCGACCGGTGAGCTGCGACAGGTCGAGCTTGCCTTCGAGCACGCGGCCGACGACCAGCCCGACCGCCCCGAACAGCAGCACGACCAGGAAGGCGCCGAACCCGCCGAAGGCCGCCGCCGTGCCGAGGACGACGCCGGTCAGCAGACCGACCTGGGTGGGGGTCACGGGTTCCTCCTCACTGAGCCGAGCGGACACGGGCGGACGCCACCGCTCACAGCACGCGACCGGTCTCGGGAGCGGCGCCCTCGTCCTCGCTGGGGATGTGCACGTCGGTCACGGTGATGTTCACCTCGACGACCTCCAAGCCCGTCATGCGCTCGACGGAGGTGATCACGTTGCGGCGCACGGCGCTCGCCAGCTCGGCGATGGGCACGCCGTACTCCACGAGGATCTGGACGTCGACGGCCGCCTGCTTCTCGCCGACCTCGACCGACACGCCCTGGCCCGCGCTGGACGACGCGCCGGGGATGCGCTCGCGGATCGCGCTGAACGCCCGCGCCGCCCCGCCGCCGAGCGCGTGCACCCCGGAGATCTCCCGCGTGGCCAGGCCCGCGATCTTCTGCACCACCACGTCGGCGATGCTGGTCGACCCGAGCGAGGACCCCCGCACCTCGCCGTTGGACCTCGCGACCTCGCTGCCCGCGGGGCGGGTGCCGGGAATCGTGTTCGTCATGGCTTCTCCTCTGGTCCGCGCCTGGTGGAGTGGAAGTTCGTCGTTTCCACATCACTAGGACACGGCCATCGCGAGGATCGTCACGACCCGATCGTGTGTGTCGCCCGTCTCCCCCGATCGGACCAAGCGCTCACGCTGGGGGTTCGGGGATCTCCGCCCACACCGTCTTGCGGTCGCCGTACCGGTCGACACCCCAGGTGGCGCCCATGGACTTGATCAGCACGAGCCCGCGCCCCCGGAACTCCCCCAGCGTCGAGGTCCCCGGCTTGGGCAGCACGTCCGGCGCGGCGTCGTCGACCTCGACCCGCACGATCCCGACCGCGCCGCGGTGGTCGAGGCGGATCAGCCGGGGGGCCTTCGCGTGCTCGAAGGCGTTCGCCGCGAGCTCGGTGGCGATCAGCTCGGTGTCGGCGACCAGATCGGGGTCGAGGTCGGCAAGCACCGCCCTGATCCACGCGCGCACCTGCGACAACGGCGGCGTCTCGTGGTCGTCGAGACGGAACTCGTGCTGCGGGCGGGTGGTCGGCGTGCTCACCTGACTCCTCGGCTGGTGCTGCCGCGGTCGGTTCGAGGACGGCGGCGTTCGACTGGTGGGGGCTACCCCGGCGGACGGCCCATCACACGTCAGACTGTAGAGCGGCACGGCCGTGCACTGCCACGCCGACATCGTGGATCGCCCCCTAGACTTGGTCCACCACGAGACGAGGTGCACGATGCCACGCAACTCCGCGCAGGACGCGCGTTCCGGCGACGAGCGGAGCACCCCCCTGCGGGTAGCGACCGAGGACCTCGCGTCCGCGCTGGTGCTGCGCGTGGCGGGCGAGATCGACATGAACACGGCCCCGGCGTTCGGCGAGCACATGGCCGCCGCGTTCGCGGCCGCCTCGGCCGCTCAGGACAGGTCGCGCCCCGCCGTCGTGGTCGACTTCAGCGAGGTCGACTTCCTCGCCTCGGTGGGCCTGTCCGTGCTCGTCGCGCACCACCAGCTCGGCGAGGCGAACGGCACCCCGATGCTCCTGGTCGTGTCCTCGCGGGCCGTGCTGCGCTCGATCGCCTCGGCCCAGCTCGACCAGCTCTTCACCCTGCACCCGACGGTCGAGGAAGCGCTGGGGGCGGCGTCGGCGCACTAGCCTCGACGCTCGGGCGGACGCCGGGGCACCGCGGCCCTGCCGGTCCGCTGGTGCCGCGCTCGACCCGGTAGACCACGTGGTCGCGGTCGTCGACGGGGTTGTCCGGCTCCAGTTCGCCCTCGGCGACGCGGCTCAGCCCCGCCTTCTCCAGCGCTCGCCAGGACGCCCGGTTCGCCGCGGCCACCGGCACCACCACCGCGGGCGCGGCCGGGTAGTCGGTCCACGTGGCCGCGACGACGGCGGCGATGATCCGCGACCCCAGTCCCCGCCCGCACCGGTCGGGGTCGCCGACGAGGTAGTCGAGGCTCACGGTCTCCGGGTCCACGACCAGGATCGGCGCCAGTTCCGCCAGGTACTCGGGGTAGTCGCCGTACCGGCAGCGCTGCACGAGGCCGACGGGCGTGCCGTCGGCGAACACCAGCAGGTCCTCCGACGGCTCCTCGTCCCTGGCCACGGGCCCGAAATCGCGTTCCACGGCCTCCGGCGACGTCTCGTGGTTCCACCAGCGCGCCACGTGCGGCTGGAGCAGCCAGCTCCGCAGCAGCGGGAAGTCCGCCTCGGTCAGCCTGCGCCACGTGATCACCGGGACACCTCCGGACGCCGTCGACGGCGGTGGTAGCGGGCTTGGCGGTCGCGGTGACCGCACGACGGGTGGCACCACCGCCTGCGCGGGTGGTTCCGGACGAAGAACAGCGAGCAGCCGGGTGCCGTGCAGCGCCGGAGCGCGTCGGGGCCGGCCAGCAGCTCGATCGCGCGGGCGGCGATGCGACCGAGCACGGCCGCGCCGCCGGTCGCGGTGTCCCGGTGCCGCGCCACGGGCCCGCTGGCGGACCAGGCCAGCTCCAGCCGCGTCGGCGTGCTGAAGCCGTTGACGACCTCGACGTCGGCCCGGTCCGGCGAGACACCGGCCACGGCCGCGGTGAACAACCGGTGCACGGCGTCGCGCAGCACCCGCGCCGACCCCGCGTCCACGGCGGGCAGGCCGACGCGGGCGAACCACCCGTCCACCCGCTGCCGGGTGCGCAGGTGGTCCTCGCCGCCGTGGAGCGTGTTGGCCAGCTCCACCGCGTGCGGCTCGGTTCCGAGGATCGGGAAGTCCACGACGCTGACGGTAGGTGGACAGTCCAACCATCAGCCACCGAGTTTTCCGGCGCACCGGGGTGGACACTGTCCGACGGACGAGAGGAGGGCACGTGGCGATCGTTTCCCGCGGCTTCCGGGGCAGGGCGCGCGACGAGGACGTGGTGCTGCCGCCGGGCCAGTACCTCACCGAGGACTTCCCGGTGCTGTCGGCGGGGCCCACCCCGCGGGTCCCCACCGACCGGTGGGAGTTCACCGTCACCACAGAGGTCGGTGAGGAGCACACGTGGAGCTGGCAGGACCTGCTGGAGCTGCCGCACGAGAAGCCCAGGGTCGACCTGCACTGCGTCACCAAGTGGTCGAAGCTCGGCACCACGTGGCAGGGCGTGTCGCTGGACGTGCTGCTGGAGGACGTCGAGACGGCGGCGGACCACGCGCTGGCGCACTCCTACGGCGGCTACACCACGAACCTGCCGCTGGAGGACCTGCTCGACGGCCAGGCCTGGATCGTCCACCGCTACGACGGCGAGGACCTCACCCCGGAGCACGGCGGCCCGGCCCGGCTGCTCGTGCCGCACCTGTACCTGTGGAAGTCCGCGAAGTGGGTGCGCGGCATCAAGCTGCTGCTGGAGGACGAGCCCGGCTTCTGGGAGACCATCGGCTACCACGACTACGGCGACCCGTGGCGCGAGCAGCGCTACCAGGGCGACTAGCCGTGGTGCGCAGGCTGGACCGGCACGTCGCGAAGGTCGTCGACGTGCGGGACGAGACCGCCGCCGCCCGCACCCTCGTGCTGGACGTGCCCGCGTGGCCGGGCCACCTGCCGGGCCAGCACGTGGACGTGCGCCTCACCGCCGAGGACGGCTACAGCACCCAGCGCAGCTACTCGATCGCCACGCCCGCCGACGGTGCGCGCGTCGAGCTGACCGTGCAGCGGGTGGACGACGGCGAGGTCTCGCCCTACCTCACGCAGGTGCTGGAGGTCGGCGACGAACTGGAGCTGCGCGGCCCGGTGGGCGGCTGGTTCGTGTGGCGCCCCGCGAGCACGGCGCCGGTCCTGCTGGTGGCGGGCGGCTCCGGCATCGTGCCGCTGATGGCGATGGTCCGCGCGCGGACGACCCCCGTGCCGTTCCGCCTGGTCTACTCGGTGCGCACCCCGGAGGACCGGTACTACGTCGAGGAGCTGCGCCGTCCCGCGGCGGGCCTGGACGTCACCTACCTCTACACCCGCACCGCGCCACCGGACTGGCCCCGCCCACCCGCGCGCCTCGCCGTGGCCGACCTCGCCACCGCGGGCCGGCCCGCCGACCTCGCCCCGGACTGCTTCGTCTGCGGCCCCACGGGTTTCGTGGAGGTCGCGGCCGACATCCTGCTGGCCGCGGGCCACGACCCACGCAAGATCAAAACCGAGCGCTTCGGCCCCAGCGGAGGCTGACATGACCACCCACCTCGACGGCAACGCACTGGCGGGGCCCCTGCGCGAGCTGTTCGCCGTGGACATCACCGCGGCCACCGCCCGCTGCGCGGGCTGCGGACTCGGCGGCACCGTCGCCACCCTGCACGTCTACGCGAGCGCTCCGGGCCTCGTCGCGCGCTGCCCCGGCTGCGAGGACGTCGTGCTGCGCGTGGTCCGCACCCCCGACTCGGCGTGGCTGGACCTGCGCGGCACGGTCAGCCTGCGGATCCCGTTGGCGGAGTGAGCCGACGAGACCGCGGCCTGCTCGGTACCAGGTGGCCCAGCGCCGAGCGGACGAGGGTGCGCACCATCGCCGGGTTGACCCCGGCGGTGGCCCCGTCGCGGCGGAACGTCGACCTGGCGAACGACCCGTCCGGGCCGAAGGACTCCATCCGCACCTCGATGTCGATCGTCGCGCCCTCGGTGACGCCGACCAGGGCCAGCGGCCCGTCGGCGATGGGGTCGTCACCGTTCTTGAGCTGGTAGAAGAACTTCAGGCCCACCGCACCGCCGAACCTGGTCTCCTCGTCGGGCAGCGCGAGGGCCGCGCGCACCAGGTCGTGCAGTTCACCGCCGGTCGACGCGGCAGGCACGTCGAGCACGTGCGCCACGGACAGCGCGCGGTTGCGGACGCGCAGGGAGATCGACGGTCCCCGACCGGCCACCGGGGGCGGGACGGGAGCCGGGAGCACGGCCGCGCCGACCGACGAGTCCGCCCGCCACGTCGCGGTGAGCTCGTCCGCGACCATCGCCCAGTCGTCGTAGGCGTCCAGGTACCTGCGGGTCGAGAGCAGCGTCGGCGGGACCCGGTCGTCCAGCCGGACGACGAACAGGAACGCCCGCCTGCCCGCGAGGTCGCGGCAGAGGGCGGCGGTCCACTCCGCGTCGACGAACGGCCGGTCGTCGCAGTGCCGCGACCACAGCAGCACGTAGTAGTCGGACTCGTCCAGCGCCCGGTTGACCGCGAGCACGAAGTCCTCGCCGAGCCCGACGCTGAGGGAGTCGACGAAGCTGTCGACGCCCCTGGCCCGCAGCTCCTCGGCCAGCAGCACGGCCTTCGGCCGGTCGTCCCCGGCGAAGGACAGGAACACCCTCGGACGGTCAGGGTGAGCGGTCAGCGGCACGGTGCCTCCGTCGGTCGAGTTCACGTCGCAGCAGGCGCCGGACCGGTCCGGCCCCGGTCTGCCGGTCGGACGCCCCGCACACGACCCAGCACGCCCAGCGCGCCGGGTGGTGGGGGTGCTCCAGGTCGGCGGGCGGGTCCCACGCTCCGCGCGCCACGTCGAGCTGGGCGCGCTGGAGCGCGACGTCGCGCGGCAGGTACCGGAGGTAGCGGTCGAACCGGTCCAGCACCGCCGCGGCCACGGGGGCGTCCGCGATCCAGGTGGCCGCGACCACCGAGGCGGCGCCCGCGTGGATCGCGGCCCGCACGAACCCGACGCGCTCGTCCCGACCGCGCGGCAGGGCCATCCCGGTCTCGCAGGCGCCGAGGACGAACGTCCCGCAGCCGCGCAGGTCCATCCACTGGAGCTGGTCCGGCCGCACCCGGCCCTCGGCTCCCTCCGGTCCGAGCCGCAGCCAGGACCCGGTCGGGTCGGCGTGGTCGTAGCAGCCGTGGGTGTCGATCCGGACCTGGTGGTGCGACCGGCTCTCCAGCGCCGCCCGCACCTCGTCGGGCGTGACCCGCTCGCTCTCCAGGACGACGCGGCCGGGCAGGTCGGCCGCGCGGGCGAGGTCGGTACCGGGTGGGCTCACCAGGAGCGCCCGGTCACCCCGCCGTGCCGCCGAGCGCAGGCGCAGCGGTCGGCGCGCCGACAGGCACGGCAGGTCGGACAGCGCGTACCGGTGGCAGACCAGCTCCGCGGTGCCCGGCACGGTCATGGCGGCGAACGGCACCCCGGCCAGCACACCGCCCGCGACCAGGGCGATCCGGCGCACACCGCGCGGGAGGAGGTCGAGGACCGCGCCGACGTCGAGGTGGTCGGCGATCCTGGCCAGCGACCCGTCGAAGTCGCCGGAGGCGATGGCCTCGTCCAGCAGTCCCTCGGTCCAGCAGGCCATCAGCTCGTCGACGGCCCGCCACAGCGCGGTCCGGTCCAGGGCCACCGAGAGGTGGTGCAGCGCCCCGCGGCCGATCACGGCGTGGTGCACGCGGTGCGGTGTCGCGTGCACCATCCAGACGACCTGGGACCGGGGCAGGTCGCGGGTCTGCTCACCCAGCCACCGCCAGGCCCCGTGCAGGTCGCGCAGCCGGGGTGGGGTCCTGGCGAACCCCTCGGCCTCCGGCAGGACGCTCCCGAGGATCGTCGCGCCGCGCGCGGTCTCCATGGCGACGACGACCGCCGCCGAGGCCGCGGCGCCGTGCCGGTCGACGGCCTCGGCGGCGGCCCTGACCCGCTCGTCGTGCTCGTCCGGCGCGGAGAGCAGCATCCCGACCCGGACCTGGTCGGTGACCTGGCGCTCGGCCACCCGCTCCTCGACGGCGTGGGCCTCGATCCAGCGGTCACCGGCCCGGTCCTCGTCACCGAGCGCGAACGACGCGCGCCCGCTCAGCCTGAGCGCCACCACCCTGATCTCCGCCAGCGCCGTGGTGCCCGCCCGCTCGGCGGCGGTGTCGAGGTGGAGGACGGCCTGGCGCAGGGACGCGTCGTCGCCGCCGTGCCGGTGCCGGGCCAGCTCCACCTCACCGGCGACCAGGTGCCACCCGGCGACGTCGCGCTCGGCGCGGGCGAGGTCGCGGAGTTCGACCAGCAGGGCCTCCGCCTCGTCGAGGCGGGCCGCGACCAGCAGCCGACGCGCCTCCTCGATCCGCCTGCCGAACCGCGTGGAACCCGAGCCGCCCGGTGGCGTGTCCGGGAACAGGCCGTCCAGGTCCTCCCCCGCGGCAACGGGATCGGGCGAGTCCGCGACGGCCTCGCGCAGCAGCGGTTCCAGCCGCGCCACCGCCGCCTCCTGCCTGGTCGCCCAGAGCAGCACCACGATCTCCCTCAGCAGGGGCAGTCGCAGGGCCGGGTCCACGACGGTGTCGGCGACGCAGCTCACCACCACGTGGAGCGCCTCCTCGTAGCGCAGGTCGCGCCGGAGGGCGGCGGCGAGGAGGAGGTGGTCGGCGACCGTGCGCGGAGCCGCGGCCGACACCACCGCGGACACCGCTCCCGCGTCCCCCAGCCGGACGGCCGCGGCGAGCCGGTCCCGGTCGACGATCGCGACGCCCGCGTCGTCGCCCACCGCCCGGAACGCCGCCCCGGCCCGCTCCCACGCGCGGTCCGCCAGGTCGAACTCGCCCCGGTCGGCGGCGGCCAGCGCCTCCACCCGCAGCACCCGCGCCCGGTCGCCGTCGGACGACGGGCCGCCCAGCCCGCGCAGCGCCACGGCGTCGGCCGCCGCTCCCCCGTGGTCGCCGACGGAACCGCGGATCTCGGCACGCAGCAGGAGGAGTCCGGGGTGCGCTCCCCCTGCCTCGCGCAGGTACTCGTCGCACCGCGCCAACGCCGCCGACGCCGCTCCCAGCTCCAGCAGCGCCGCCGCGTGGTCGACCGCGAGCGCGTCCCGCGTCCCGTCCTCGGGCGCGAGCGCCACGGCTTCGCGGTAGGCCCGGTCCACGGCGGGCGGATCGGCCCGGTCGACCGCCTCACGGGCCGCGGCCACGGCACGTCCGACCAGGCTTCCGGGGTCGAGGTCGAACCGGTCGGGCATCAGTCCCCGCACCCGAGAAGGGCGTCACCGTCCGCCGGGCAGATCAGCAGGACCAGCCCACCGCCCGCGGCGGCCGTGGTCCCGCCGGGTCGCGCGGGCGGCGTCGTGGTCGGGGCCGGGCTCGGGGTGGTGTTGACGGCCCCGGTGCGCGGTGGGAGGTCGATCCGCAGCCACTCGGCGCCCCGCCCGGCCCCGCCACCCGCGCGGACGTCCGCGTTCGGGACGCTCGTCCGCTCGGCGACGGTGGCCTTCCGGACGGTCACCCTCTCCTGCCGCGGCAGGGAGTTCGCGACCACCCTGCCGTCCTCGACGGACAGCGAGGCGCGGAAGCTCTCGTGCAGGTAGAGATCGGCGTCGGGCGTCTGGAGGGCCTGGCCGAGGTCCATCAGCTCCGGACCGCTGCCGGGCACCTCCGTCAGATCGCTCCGGTCCACGACGACGGCGTGGTCGTCGCGCACCCGCACCAGGACGGTCCGCTCGGGATCGGTGCCCACCGCGCGCAGCACCCTCGCACCCCACGGGTCGTCGCCCGACACGATCCGGACCTCGGTGCCGTCGACGAGCGCGGCACCGTCCTCACCCAGCCGCACCGCACGCCACAGCCCGTCCCCGGCGGGCGCGGCGTCCCCGCCCGCGCCGACGATCCGGGACAGGTCCCGCAGCACCGCCGCCCCCTCGGCCGACCCGGCCACGCCCAGGATCGGGTCGTTCGGATCCACCCGCGCGTGATCGCCCACCAGGCGCGCCTCCGCCGACCTGCCGTCGCGCACGGTCACCCGCACGGTCTTCGCGTCGGCGGGCGGTCCGTCCGCGAAGGTCGCGGCGGCCGGGCCGTCGGCGGTGGCGGGTGCGACGTCGAGCCACCGTCCCTCCGGAACGGTGGGGGCCGCGACCATCTCGCCGTACTGGAAGCGCGGCCCGCCCCCGTCGGGATTCGGCGCACCCAGGCGGAAAACGGGCGCGTCACCGGCCGGGGGAAGATCACCGCTGATCGACAGCCACGGGTCGCCCGCACCGCCGACGCGGTTCAGCACGCGGCCCGCGGGGTCGCGGAACGCGTAGAGCACACCGTCCTTCGCGGACGGCACGCCCTCGGGCGCGGCGGCGAAGGTCCGCTGCACCGCGTCGAGCACGCCGCGGACCCGGTCCACGACACCGCGCCGCCACGTGATGGTGACCAGGGATGCGTCGCGCTCGGCCGTCAGCTCCCCGAACTCACGCCCCTCGTAGTCGACCCGCTGCGACACCCGGCCGTCGTGGGCGTCGATCGCGGTGGACAGCCTGCGCTGCGCGGTCTCGGGCACCATCAGCTTCAGGTCACCGAACTGCACGACCTTCCGCCCCGGCGCGGTGACGTCCACGACCGCCTTGCCGTCGACCACCCGGAACGCGTGCTCGTGGGCCGCCGAGGCGGTGCCCGCGCCGTCGACGGACACCTGCTTGATCGAACCGGTGCCGCTCACCGGGTCGAACGTCGACCCCGCGTCGAACAACCCGGCCCGGCTCACCGGCGCGGGCAGGGTCGGCCGGTAGTCCCGCGTTCCCGTGCGGGCGATGAGGTCGCCGAGCGACACACCGCCCGAGATCACCCGGTAGCCGCAGCTCTCGTAGCTCTTGGAGGGGGCGACGATCACGGCTTCCCGCGTGGCCGACGGTGGCGCCACAAACCGGACCGGTGCCCGTTCCCGCAGGTCGCCGCTCTTCGCGTACCAGTCGGCGAACGTCGACGTGCTCGGGATCTCCGAGTCGGGCAGCTGCGGTAGCGTCGCGGACGTCGTGGCGGCCAACCACTCCAGCGCACCGCTCCACCGCATGATCTGGTCGAGCCGCTGGTACTGCGGCTCGTGGTCGGCGACCGCCTGGTAGTGCTGGTCCCACCACCTCAACCCCCTGCCCGCGGCGAAACTGGGCTCGACCTCGTCCCCGGCGGCGCCGTCCGACCGCGAGAACAGCCGCGTCGACTGCGCCCCGATACTGATCTTCGAGGAGTCGTGGGCGAACGCGGACTCGTTCTGCCCGAACCACAGCCGCCCGCTCTCACCCGACAGCCCGGTCTCGCACTGGCTCCACGGCGTCACCGCGTCCGGGTCGGGCACGAACCCCTCGACCACCCCGGCGGGCACCCCGTCACCCGTCCCGTTGACCCAGTTCTTGGCCACGTAGTCGGTGTAGAACAACGTCATCCCGACCGCCGTGCCCGCGAGGCCCCCGTCGTAGCGGGCCTCGCTGTACACCGGGCCACCGTCCAACGCGGACCACAGCCCCCAGAGCGATTCACGGCTGGTCGGCAACCCACTCCGCCCGAGGGAGTCGGCCGACGCCGAACCGTGCAGGACGTCGGCGACGGCGTCGACCACCTCAGCCGACGACCCGAAGGCCGTACCGGCCCAGTTGCCCGACAACACCCGCTCGGCGGTTTCGGCACTCAGCCCCGGCAGCGCGGCGACCAGGTCCGCCGCGGTCTTCCCCCGCTGCGGGTCGAGCGAGAACGCCGGAGTCCTCCGCTCCGTGGACCGGTACCCCCGTTGGAGCACGGACACGTCCGCCGCGTCCAGCGCGGCACCCGAGTCAGACCAGTTCCACCCGCTCGCCCACACCTCCGCCCCTCGAACCTCCACCGTGGACAAGGATCGGGTCCGCGCCAGGAAGTCCGCCAGCCCACTCACCTGGTCGACCCGAGCCGTCACGTAGCCGTTGGCCGCCCGCGCCTCGCCGGCCGACGTCGGCTCCTCGGTCCTGACGTCGACCGTTGCGGCGTCCGGGTGGACGGTGAGACCGTGCACCCGAACCTGCTCCGGATCACCACCGGAATCGGTGCGGTACTGGTCGAGCAACTGCCCCACGGTACGCGACCGACGCGGATCGTCCGTCGCCACGAGCAGGTGCAACACCTTCCCGTCGAACAGCGCCCGACCAGCCCCGGTGGCCTGACGGGACAGATCCGCGAACCCTCCGTCCCGCACGGGAACGACGTCGTACAACGCGTCCCTCACCCGCGCGGTGTCAAGCCCAAGATCAGCCGCCAACCCGATCCGCGCCCAGTCGAGCACCTGCGCACGGTTCTCGACCGCGTCCAACCCCGCCAGCCGCCCAGCCGCCCCGGTGTAGGAGACGACGAAGTCGACATCCGCGGCCGTGGGATCGGTGCTCAAGGGGACGTCATCGTCGCAGCCGGCCAGTGCCAGCAGGACACCGCCGAGCACCACCGCGAGTGCGGACCGAGCACGCATGTGCGATTCCTCCGACGTTCCGGGCGACTGCTACCGAACGGCCGGGAGCATAACCACGAAGGGGAACCGCACAGCGGACCGAAAAACGGCTGTCAACTTTGTGTCCTGAAGCTGTCATCTGGGCCCCAGCCGGACTCTTGTACGGTCGTCGAGCGATGGTGGTGCTGAGAGCGCGGTCGGGTGACGATGTGGGTTCCCTCCCAGCGTTTCCAGTCGTAGCGGGCGCGACTGGTGAGGTCGGACGACGCGGCGAGCGCGGGCACCGGATTTCATGAGGGCGAGACCTTCACGACAGCCGACGAGGACTTCGCACGAGTAGTGTCCAATGTAGACTGTGGTGGTCGGAGTAGCCGAGATGAGTGAACACGCCCCGTAGGGCGCACGCCCGACCCGGCCAGCGTGACCCGGAACGTTCCCGAGGTGCCAGCACGACCCGCGATCGGCGTGAGGGATCGCGTCACCGCTGCGAGCCTCGCGGACAGCACGGATACCGGTGACGAGCGCTGCATCGCGCCAGGCCTGCGCCAAGGAACGACGGGGCATGGGCACGTGCTGGACGTGAGCCCCAGCACGCGGCAGATCGACTCTGAAGGCTGGACCGGTCACCGCGGTCGGCCGGACCGCCCCGGATCAGGCGTTCGGGTGGGGGTGGCGCGGACCGGACCCACGCCGCCCCCACCCGATCAGGACGTCGCCGCGAACTGGGCCGAGTACAGCCGTGCGTACGCCCCCTCCGCCGCCAGCAGTTGTTCGTGCGTCCCCTGTTCCACGATCCGACCCGACTCCATCACCAGGATCAGGTCGGCGTCGCGGATCGTCGACAGGCGGTGCGCGATCACGAAGCTCGTGCGCGACGAACGCAGTGCGGCCATCGCGTGCTGCACCAACGACTCCGTGCGCGTGTCGACCGAGCTGGTCGCCTCGTCCAGGATCAGCAGGGACGGGCTCGCGAGGAACGCCCGCGCGATCGTCAGCAGCTGCTTCTCACCCGCGCTGACGTTGGTGCCCTCCTCGTCGATCACCGTGTCGTAGCCGTCGGGCAGCGTCCGCACGAACCGGTCCACGAACGTCGCCCGCGCCGCGGCCACGATCTCGTCGTCGGACGCGCCCGGCTTCCCGTAGGCGATGTTGTCGCGGATGGTCCCCCCGAACAGCCACGTGTCCTGGAGCACCATCCCGATCTGCGACCGCAGGTCCTCGCGCCGCAGCCGGGTGATGTCCACGCCGTCGAGGGTGATCCGGCCGGAGTCCAGCTCGTAGAACCGCATGATCAGGTTGACCAGCGTGGTCTTTCCGGCGCCGGTCGGCCCGACGATGGCGATGGTCTGGCCCGGCTCGGCCACCAGCGACAGGTCGGTGATGAGCGGCCGGTTGGGGTTGTAGCTGAAGCTGACGTGCTCGAACTCGACCCGGCCCCGGGGCGTGCCCACGAGCGGCTC
>NZ_DBNGPQ010000028.1:0-5344 GCF_057122925.1 Umezawaea sp.
GCTGATCACGCGGATCAACCAGCCGCTGCGCGGGTGCTACAAGATCGCGATGCTCAGCCTCAAGGGCGGTGTCGGCAAGACCACGACCACCGCCTCGCTCGGCTCGACGTTCTCGTCGCTGCGCGGCGACCGGGTCATCGCCGTCGACGCCAACCCGGACCGCGGCACCCTGGCCCTCAAGGTGCCCCGCGAGACCACCGCGACCGTCCGGCACCTGCTGCGCGATGTGGCGAGGATCACCAAGTACAGCGATGTGCGGGCCTACACGTCGCAGAGCCCGAGCAGGCTGGAGGTGCTCGCCAGCGAGCAGGACCCGGCCGTGTCGGAGGCGTTCAGCGACCAGGACTACCTGCGCACGGTCGCGCTGCTGGAGCACTTCTACAACATCCTGCTCACCGACTGCGGCACCGGCCTCATGCACTCGGCGATGAAGGGCGTGCTCGACCAGGCCGACTCGCTGGTCCTCGTCTCGTCCGGCTCGGTCGACGGGGCGCAGACCTCGGCGGCCACGCTCGACTGGCTGGACGCGCACGGCTACCGCGACCTCGTGGCCAGGTCGATCGCGGTCATCAACTCGGTCCGACCGGGCTCGGGCAAGGTCGACCTGGACCGCTTGGCGGCGCACTTCGCGTCCCGCTGCCGCTCCGTGGTCATGATCCCGTTCGACCCGCACCTCGAAGAGGGCGCGGAGATCGAGCTGGACAAGCTGGAGCCCGCGACCAGGCTCGCGCTGCTGGAGCTGGCCGCCACCGTGGCGGACGACTTCCCCAGCTAGCGGACGGTCCCGACCGAGCGCGGGCCCCTGGCGACTCCTCGCCGGGGGCCCACGCTCGTATCAGGAGTCCTTGCCCTCCTCAGGAGGGCGTTTCGTCTGCTCGCCGAGCTTCCGGAGGAAGTCCGGGTCGTCGTCGGGTGCGATGACCCGACCACGAGGAGCGGTTTCGAGCCTGCCGGGCCCGAACGCTTTCCAGAGCAGCATGAACACGGTGAGCGCACCGATCGCCGCGAGCACGTACAGCATGGTCGCCACCTCCTTTGCCACGACATTACTCGTGACTAGGAGTACGTACGGGACGTGTTCAGTGACGCACCGGTTCGGTAGCTTCGGTGGTGAGCTCGGACAGCAGCGCCTGGACCTCGGACTCCCGGAACCTGCGGTGGCCGCCGGGCGTGCGGATCGACCCGATCCGGCCCGCGGTGGCCCAGCGGGTCACCGTCTTCGGGTCGACGCGGAACAGGTTGGCCACTTCACCTGGCGTGAGCAGCCGTTCCGGGCCGCTTTGACGAGTTACCTGCATGGACGCGGTCACGATCGTCCTCCTCAGATCAGACTTACCGCCCGCATCGTGGCATCTCACCCGTCAGGTACTCGAACACTTGGGTGATGGTAAAGAGGGAGTAAGGGACGAAGTTCGCGGTTCGGACATCCCGCAGGTAGGGCCTAGTCTTGTCCGGTGGACGCTCTTGATCGTCAAATCATCGCCGCGCTGCGCGAGAACGGCCGAGCCACCTACGCCGACCTGGGCCGCAAGGTCGGCCTCTCGGCGTCCGCGGTGCACGAGCGCGTGGGCAAGCTGGAGGCCACCGGCGTCATCGTCGGCTACCACGCCGTCGTGGACCCCAGCGCCGTGGGCCTGGGCGTAACGGCCCTGGTGGGCATCCACCCGACCGACACGGCCGACGACGACGACATCGCCCTGGAGCTGGCGGGCTTGATCGAGGTCGAGTCCTGCTACCGGGTGGCGGGCGACGAGTCGTTCATCGTCAAGGTGCGGGTGGCCACCGTGGACGACCTGGAACGCGCGCTGGGCCGCCTGCGCCGCATCCCCGGTGTGGCGAGGACCAGGACGACCGTCGTGCTCTCCACGCGCTTCGAGGGCCGCCCCAACACCTCGGACGCGGCGTTCGAACCGGGGGACGGCGGCGCGTAACCTGGGGAACCGTGCACCTGGGTAGAGATGTGACGCTGTACGTGCTGGCGCGACTGGGCATGGTCGCGGTGGTCATGGCGCTGCTCATGCTCGTCAACGTCCCGCTGCTCGTGGCGATGGCAGTAGGCGTGGTGGTAGCCCTGCCGCTGTCCCTCTTCGTGCTGCGCGGCATGCGCACCCGAGTGGCCGAGGGCCTCAACGAACGCGGAGCGGTCCGCAAGGCGGAACGCGACCGCCTGCGAGCCCAACTGAGGGGCGAAACCGCCTGAAGCCCCAACAAAGGCGACCCACGACAAAAGCGAGCCACGAGCTTTCCCTGAACCGAGGCCGATCTTGCTCGGGGGATCTGTCCCTTGCCCCGGTAGACCGGCAGGTGGCCACCACCTGCCCTTGAGTCCGATCACAGGGTCACATCGAGGGGTCCCCGAGTCACACCGGCCACCCCGCTGGGACCGGCAGCTACCCGATTCGCCGGAACCGCCCAGCCCTCACCCGTAAACCCCAAAGGTCCCAGCGGCCTCGTCAGCGGACCGGTGCAACAGGTCCACCATCTCCACCCCTTCCAGCCACCGCGAAGGAATGCCCTCCACCCCGTCCCGAGCCCCGAGAATATTCCCGCAAATAGACCCGGTCGAATCACTGTCACCGGATATGTTGACCGCGATCAACAACCCGTCCTCCAACGACTCCCCGGCCAACGCCGCCAACAACCCGATGGCCAGGGCCTCTTCCCCGACCCACCCCCCACCGAACAGGGTCTCGATCAACTCCGGGGTGGGCCGCTTCCCCCGACTCCCCAGCTGCACGGCCAGGTCCAACAGCTCCAGCTGCTCCTCGTGCTCGTCCCACCGGATCAGCTCCTCCCGCGCCTCGGCGGCGGCCTCCAGCACCGAAGCCCCGGCCAGCACCTGCTGCACGATCACCGCCAGCACCCCGGCCGACAGGAACCCGCTCGGATGCCCGTGCGTGATGGCGGCGGTGCCCGCGGCCAGCGCGAACACCTCGTCCACGTCCTCGGACCACAGGGCGACGGGCGCCGCCCGCATCACCCCGCCGCAGCCCTTGGAGTTGTTGATGTGGTCGCTGGTGGTCCCGAAGGCGTCCCTGTCGTACAGCGCCCCGAGGCACGTCGTACCCGGCGCACGCTGCGAGAACAGTCCCGGCTCGTCCAGCAGCCACCCCTCGGCCCGCACCGGGGGGCCACCCTGGGTGTGCAGCCACCGCCCGTACGCGGCCCGCACGTCCCACAGCGGGTCCGTCCCGTGCTTCCTGGCGATGACCAACCCCTCGAGGGTGAAGAGCGTCATCTGCGTGTCGTCCGTGATCGCGCCGACCTTGCCGTAGGCCGGGGCGAAGTCGGTCAGGCCGTCGGGGCCGAAGCGGGCGCGGATGGCGTCGATGTGCTCGAACTCGACGGCCCCGCCCAGGGCGTCCCCGACGGCGCCTGCGAGAAGTGACCCGCGAAACTTGTCCACGGCGGACCAGTGTCCTCGAAGTTATCGTGCGCCGTGACCATTTCCCTTGACCGATGTTGCAGCCGCACCAGGGACTGGGTCCGCGAGGCCGTCCGGATCATCGACGCCGACGCGAACCGCAGTGCCGACACGCACCTGCTCCACTTCCCGCTGCCCCTCGAATGGGGCATCGACCTGTACCTGAAGGACGAGTCGACCCACCCGACCGGCTCGTTGAAGCACCGCCTCGCCCGGTCGCTGTTCCTGTACGCGATCTGCAACGGGTGGGTCGTCGGCGGCACGCCGGTCATCGAGGCCTCGTCCGGTTCGACGGCCGTGTCGGAGGCGTACTTCGCCCGGCTGCTGGGGCTGCCGTTCATCGCGGTCATGCCCCGCTCGACCAGTCCGGAGAAGATCGCCCTGATCGAGCGCCAGGACGGCAGGTGCCACTTCGTGGACGAGCCGGGCGCCATCTACGACGAGTCTCGCCGCCTCGCCGCCGAGCTGAACGGCCACTACATGGACCAGTTCACGCACGCCGAGCGCGCCACCGACTGGCGGGGCAACAACAACATCGCCGAGTCGATCTTCCAGCAGATGGAGCTGGAGGCGACGCCGGAACCGGACTGGGTCGTCGTAGGAGCGGGCACCGGCGGCACCAGCGCGACCATCGGCCGCTTCATCCACTACCGCAGGCTGAAGACCCGCCTCGCGGTCGTGGACCCGGAGCACTCGGTGTTCTTCGACGCGTGGCGCGACAGCGACCCGACCCTCGTCGGCACCCGCGGTTCCCGCATCGAGGGCATCGGACGGCCGCGCGTCGAACCGTCGTTCGTCGGCCAGGTCATCGACCGGATGATCAAGGTGCCGGACGCCGCGTCCATCGCCGTCATCCGGCACGTCGAGGCCGTCCTCGGCCGCAGGGTCGGCGGCTCGACCGGCACGAACCTGTGGGGCGCGTTCCAGATCATCGCCGAGATGCGGGCGTCGCGGGCGCGCGGCAGCGTCGTCACGCTGCTCTGCGACGGCGGTGAGCGGTACGCCAACACCTACTACGACGACGGTTGGGTGGCCGCCCAGGACATGGACCTCGCACCCCACCTGGAGCGGTTGGAGAAGTTCCGCCGCACCGGTGCCTGGTAGCGGGAACGGGACGGACACCTGCTGCGTCGCAGCAGGTGTCCAGTCGGAAGGGGATTCTCGGTGAGTTGGCGGACCGCGGAGGTGTTGGCGGCCGAGGACGTCTTGGCCAGGTCGATCGCCGACGCCGAGAAGTCCATGCGCCAGGCGGAGAAACTGCGCGCGGCGGGCCGCGAACCCTCGGCGGAGGACATCCGCAGGGTGATCGCGTTCGCCAAGTCGCCCGCGGCGTCGATGGCGCTCCAGGCGTTGCAGCGCAGGATCGCGGGCGGCCACCTGAGCTGGCGCCAGGTCCTCAGCGGCGAAGCGGGCCACGACCAGGGCGTGCGCGCGGCCCTGGACGCCGACCGCGAACACATCGCCGCCCTCTGCCTGGGCGAAGCACCCCCGCCCCCGCCCGTGCGGCGGCGGCGTGACGATGACGACGACGAACAGATCGCCATCACCGAGGACGCGTGGTAGTTCATCGACAGCGACGGCCGGCTAGCTCGCGGGTGTGGGATCGGCCGGCGGTTCAGCTCTGCCGTGCCGCTGGTCGAGCGGCCAGCGGCACGGCGCATCCTCGCGGCCAGCGTTACGGCTCGACCTTGCGGCCAGCGTTACGGCTCGACCTCGCGGCCGGCGGCACGGCTCGACCCTGGCGACCCGCTGATCGCCATCCCGCCGCCAGCACGACCAGCGGCGCGGCTCAACCTCACCCGGCCTCGGGACGGTAGGCGGATCAGCTCACCATCAGCGCGCCACCGACCACGGCGGCCCACAGCAGCATCGCCAGACCCGTGTCCCGCAGCACCGGGATCAGGTGCAGACCGGTCATCC
>NZ_DBNGPQ010000029.1:0-6487 GCF_057122925.1 Umezawaea sp.
CCGCGAACGACAACGACCGGTCCCCCACCACCAGCGCGACCGCGTCCGGCGTCCCCACCGCCCGAGCCTCGAACAGGTCCACCACCGTCGCGTCCGGCACCTCACCGGCCGTGTCGTTCCACTCCACCACCACGCGGTGCCGCTCGTCGTCGGCCATCAGCGACAGCTCGGCGAGCGGGCGGTGCGGGTCGGCCGCCACGTTCTCCAGCAGCACCACGAGGTGCGCGGCGAGGCGCTCGACGGTGTCGGCGTCGAACAGGCGCGGGTCGTAGTCCAGTTCGAGGCGCAGCCGGTCGCCCGCGTTGGCGCTGAGGGCGAGCGGGAAGCTGGTGGTGTCGGCGCCCTCGACGTCGAGGACCCGCACACCCTGATCGGCGTCGAGCAGCTCGTCCACCGGGTAGTTCTCGAACACCACCGCGCTGTCGAACAGCGACGACCCCGCGGGCACGTCGCTCCACGACCTCAGGTCCGCCAGCGACACGAAGTCGAACCGCCGCGCCTCGGTCTGCGCCGCCTGCACCTCCCGCAGCCACGACACGGTGTCCGCGTCGCCGGGCACGGTGATCCGCGTCGGCACGGTGTTGATGAACATGCCGACCATCGCCCCGACCCCCGGCAGTTCCGCCGGGCGGCCGGACACCGTGGTGCCGAACACCACGTCGGACTCGCCGCTGTAGCGGGACAGCAGCAGCGCCCAGGCGCCCTGCACCACGGTGTTGGCGGTCAGCCCGGCGGCGCGGGCGACCCGGTCCAGGTCGGCCGACCGCTCCGGGTCCAGCTCCACGCGGACCGACGTGCTCGACTCGGCGCGGTGCGCCTCGACGGGTGGGCGGTCCCACGGCAGCGGGGTCGGCGACTCGACCCCGGCGAGCACCTGCCGCCAGTGCCGTTCGGCCGCGGCCGTGTCCTGGTCGGCCAGCCACCTCAGGTAGTCGCGGAACGGCCGCCGCGGCGCGACGTCCGGCTCCCGGCCCTGGACGAGGGCGGCGTACTGCTCGCACACCTCCGCCAGCACCTGCGCGAAGCTCCAGCCGTCGAGCAGGATGTGGTGCGCGGTCCAGAAGAGGACGACCTCGTCGTCGGTGAGCCTGCCGATGGCCAGCCGCAGCAGCGGCGGCCGGGTCAGGTCCAGCTCCTCGGTGCCCACGGCGTTCCGCGCCGCCTCCTGCTCCTCGGCGGACAGGTGTCGCCAGTCGTGCTGGGTGATCGGGACGTCGACCCGGCCGCGCACGACCTGCACGGGGGACTCGACGCCCTCCCACACCACTCCGCCGCGCAGCACCGGCGTGCGGTCCACGACCCGGCGGCACGCCCGTGCGAGCGCGTCCGGGTCGGACACGCCGGACAGCGTGAGCAGGAAGCGGTTGGCGTAGGCCGTCGACGTGTCGTCCACGAGGGTGTGGAACAGCATGCCGGTCTGGAGCGGGGTCAGCGGGTAGACGTCCTCCACGTCGGCGCCGTCGCCGACCACCCGGTCCACGGCGGCCTGGTCCAGGCGTGCCAGCGGGAAGTCCGACGGCGTCCGGCCACCGGTGTCCGGCCGAGCGCAGTGCGCCACGACCTCCGCCAGGTTCCGCACCACGGCGTCGGCCACCCCGTGCACGGTCCACTCGTCGTGCACGTGCTCGGAGTAGAACCAGGACAGCACCAGCTCGCCGTCCTCGACCCCGCCGACCACGTCGAGCAGGAACGGGCGCGTGCTGCCGGGGTCGGCGTCGGCCGACAGGCTGTCGAGCCGTGCCCGGACCAGCCCCTCCTCGGCCGCCGCGACGTCCCACCGGCCGTGGTAGTTGACGCTGACCGGGGGCAGGGCGGTGCCGTCGAGCGCGGTGCCGGGCCTGAGCTGCCGCAGCGCCTCGAAGCCGAAACCCCGGCCTGGCACGGCGCGGAGCTGCTCCTTCACGGACTTGAGCACCGCGCCCCAGTCTCCGTCGGGCACGGTCAGCGCCACCGGGTACTGGGTGGTGAACCAGCCGACCGTGCGGGAGGTGTCGACGCCGTCGAGCACGTCCTCGCGGCCGTGGCCCTCCATCGTCACCGCCACCCGGTCCCGGCCGGTCCACGTCGCCAACGCCCGGCCCACCGCGCTGAGCAGCACGTCGTTGACCTGCGTGCGGTAGACGTCCGGGACGCGGTGCAGCAGCGCGTCGGTGTGCTCGCGGTCGAGCCGCACCGACACCACGCGGGTGGAGCCCGCGGTGTTCGGGCCGTCGCGGTCCACCGGCACCTCGCCCGTTCCGTCGAGCGCGGCGGTCCAGTGCGGCAGTTCGGCGTCGAACGCGCCGGACCGCACGTGCTCGGCCAGCCGGTGCGCCCACTGGGTGAACCGGGTGCCGACCGGGGGCAGGTCGATCCGCTCCCCCGCCGCGGCCTGGCGGTAGGCCGTCTCCAGGTCGCCCAGCAGGATCCGCCAGGACACGCCGTCCACGACGAGGTGGTGGGCCACGAGGTGCAGCCGCCCACCGGGGAGCAGCAGCGCGCGCAGCACCGGTCCCCCGGTGATGTCCAGCCCACCCTCGACCGCGGCTCGTTCGTCCACATCGGACAGGTCGAGCCGTTCCAGCTCGACCGTGGCCGCCACGACCTCCTGGCGCCAGTCGCCGTCCACGCGGGTGAAGCGGGTGCGCAGTGCCTCGTGGTGCGCCACGACCGCGTCCAGCGCCCGTGCGAGCGCCGCCGGGTCGACGTCCTCGGCCAGTTGCAGGTGGACCGACATGGTGAAGCGGTGCGGGTCGTCCGGGTGGGAGTCGAGGTACCAGCGCTGGATCGGCGTGAGCGGGGCGGGACCCGCGATCTCGGGCAGCCGCGCCGCCTCGGGGTCGCGGGTGCGGACGACGGTGGCCAGCTCGGCGACGGTCTGGTGGGTGAACACGTCCTTCGTGACCAGTTCCAGGCCCGCCTGGCGGGACCGGGACACGATCTGGATGCTCAGGATCGAGTCGCCGCCCAGGCCGAAGAAGTTGTCGTGCACGCCGACGCGGTCGACGCGCAGCGCCTCGGCCCAGATCCGGGCCAGCTCCCGCTCCACGGGCGTGCGCGGCGGCACGTGGCCCTCGTCGTTCCCGGCCCGCGGGTCGGGTGCGGGCAGGGCGCGGCGGTCGACCTTGCCGCTGCCGGTCGTGGGCAGCTCGTCGAGCAGGACGAACAGCGACGGCACCAGGAAGTCCGGCAGCCTCCGCTTCAGCCCGGCCCGCAGGTCGTCCGCGGCGACCGCGCCCACGACGTAGCCGACGAGGCGGTGCACCCCCGGCTCGACCTCGTGGGCCACGACCGCGGCCTCCGCCACGCCGGGCAGCCCGAGGAGGGCGGCCTCGACCTCGCCGGGTTCGACGCGGTAACCGCGGATCTTGACCTGGTCGTCGGCGCGCCCCCGGTACTCCAGCACGCCGTCCGCGGTCCACCGGGCCAGGTCGCCGGTGCGGTACAGGCGGCTGCCGGGCGGCCCGAACGGGTTGGCGGTGAACCGGTCGGCGGTCAGGCCCGGCCGGTTCAGGTAGCCGCGCGCCACCTGGTCACCCGCCAGGTGCAGCTCGCCGGGCACGCCCA
Source organism: Umezawaea sp. (assembly GCF_057122925.1). Taxonomy (NCBI): domain Bacteria; kingdom Bacillati; phylum Actinomycetota; class Actinomycetes; order Pseudonocardiales; family Pseudonocardiaceae; genus Umezawaea; species Umezawaea sp. The sequence continues at coordinate 3,547 of NZ_DBNGPQ010000029.1, forward strand.
CCGGGGTGGGGCGCAGCTCGGCGTCGAGCACGTAGGCGCGCAGGTTGCGGCCCGGCGTGCCGATCACCGGGCGGTCGCGGTCGGCGATCGGCGTCCACACGGAGTCCACCGTGCACTCGGTGGGCCCGTAGAGGTTGACGGCGGTGACGCCGTCGGCGTCGGCCAGCGCGCGCCACAGCGGTTCGCCGACGGCCTCGCCGCCCAGGGCCACCAGCAGGGGCCGGTGCCGCACGGCGGTCAGCACGCCCTCCGGCACGAGTTGCTGGAAGTACGACGGCGTGCAGCTCAGGAAGTCGATCCGGTGCCGGACGACGTGCTCGACCAGCGCTCGGGGGTCGAGCCGGACCGAGTCGTCGACCAGGTGCAGCTCGTGCCCGGCGGCCAGCAGGAGCAGCCCCTCCCACGAGGCGTCGAACGTGTACGCGGCGGTGGCGATGCCGCGCAGCGGCGTCCCGTCGTCGGGCAGGAGGCGGGTGTGGTGGTCGGCCACGAGGGCGGCGAGGTTGCGGTGCTCGACCACGACCCCCTTGGGGCGACCGGTGGACCCGGACGTGTAGATCACGTACGCGGGGTGCTCGGGGCGCAGCGGAGCCGTGCGGTCGGCGTCGGTCGGGTCCGCGTCGGGGTTCTCCGCCACGGCGGGGTCGTCCACCAGCACGCGCGGCAGCCCGCCGGGCACGTCGGCGCCCGCGGTCACCACGAGCACCGGTCGGGCGTCGTCGAGCAGGAACGCGATCCGGTCGGCCGGGTGCTCGGGGTCGACCGGCAGGTACGCGCCACCGGCCTTGAGCACGGCCAGGACCGCGAACACCATCTCCGCCGAGCGGGGCAGGGCCAGCGCCACGACGGACTCGGGCCCGACGCCCGCGGCGACCAGGTGGTGGGCGAGCCGGTTCGCGCGGGCGTTCACCTCGGCGAACGTCCACGACCGGTCGCCCTCGACCAGGGCCGTCGCGGCGGGCGTGCGGGCGGCCTGGTCCTGGAAGACCTGGTGGTACGGCGGCGCGGGACCGTCGGCGGCGGTGTCGTTCCAGTCGTCCAGGACGTGCCGCAGCTCGTCGTCGGTGAGCAGCGGCAGGTCGGCCACGGCCCGGTCGGGGTCGGTCGTCGCCCCGGCGAGCAGCACGCCGACGTGCGCGACCATCCGCTCGGCCGTGGCGGCGTCGAACAGCGCCGTGTCGTAGGTCAGCACCGCCTCCAGCCTGCCCTCGTGCTCCTGGAACTGGAACGACACGTCGAAGCCCGCGGCGACGGACGGCGGCGGCAGTTCCTCGACGTGCAGGCCCGGCAGGCGCGGCCCGTCGTCGGGGGTGTTCTGGAGGACGACCATCGCCTGGAACAGCGGGGTGCGGCTGGGGTCGCGCACGGGGTGGACCTCGTCCACGACCCGCTCGAACGGCACGTCCTGGTGGGCGAACGCGTCGAGCACCGTCTCCCTGACCCGGCCCAGCAGGTCCCGGAACCCGCGGTGCGGGTCGACCGGCGTGCGCAGGACGAGCGTGTTGACGAAGAAGCCGACCAGGCCCTCCAGCTCGGTGCGGTCGCGGCCGGAGACGACCGTGCCCACGGCGACGTCGCGCTGCCCGGACCAGCGGGCGAACAGCACCTGGCAGGCGGCCAGCAGCGCCATGAAGAGGGTGCCGTCCTGGTCGCGGGCCAGCGACCTGAGCCGGTCGGTGACGTCGGCGGGCACCTGGAAGTGCACCAGCGCGCCCTGCTTGCCGCGGGTCGCCGGGCGGGGCCGGTCGGTGGGCAGCTCCAGCGGACGCGCACCGTCGAGCGCGTCCCGCCAGTAGGACAGGTGGTCGCCGAGGGCGTCCTCGGTCGACGTCCGCCGCTGCCACACCGCGTAGTCGGCGTACTGCACGGGCAGGTCGGCCAGCTTCGCGTCCGTGCCGCCGGTGGCGGCCTCGTAGCAGGCGCCCAGCTCACCGAGCAGCACGCCGTTGGACCAGCCGTCGGTGACGATGTGGTGCAGGACGAGCGACAGGACGTGGTGCTCCTCGCCCAGGCGCACCAGCAGCACCCGCACCAGCGGGCCGCGCCGCAGGTCGAACGGCGTGGTCGTCTCCCGTTCCAGCACGGCGTCGAGGTCGGCTTCGGACAGGTCGAGCACCGGCACCTCGACCGGGTGGGGCGGGTGCACGAGCTGCACGCCGTGGCCGTCCACGGTCTCGAACGTCGTGCGCAGCGACTCGTGCCGCGCCACCAGCGCGGTCAGCGCCGTGGCCAGGGCGTCCACGTCCAGCGGGCCGCGCAGCCGCAGGATCGACGGCGTCAGGTACTCGGTGCCGCCGGGCTCGAACTCGTCGAGGAACCACAGGCGCTGCTGGGAGAACGACAGCGGCAGGCCGCCGTCGCGGGGCACCACGGGGATGTCCGCGAGCCGCGCCCCGGCCGCGCCCGACACCAGTTCGGCGATGCCCGCGACGGTGGGGCTGGTGAACAGCGACCGCGGCGACAGCTCCACGTCGAACGCGGCGCGCAGCCGGGAGATCACCCGGATGCTGAGGATCGAGTCGCCGCCCAGCTCGAAGAAGTTGTCGTGGACGCCGAGGTCCGGCACTCCCAGCACCTGCGACCAGATGTCGGCCACGTCCCGTTCCACGTCCGTGCGGGGTGCGACGTGCTCGGTGCGGGACGCGGTCAGGTCGGGCGCGGGCAGGGCCCGGCGGTCGACCTTCCCGTTCGGTGTCACCGGAAGCGCGTCCAGTCCGACGAACGCCGACGGCACCAGGTAGTCCGGCAGCCGCTCGCCCAGCCACGACCGCAGGTCGGCGACCCCGGCCGGAGCGGTGTAGGCGACCAGCCGCTGGTGGCCGTCGTCCTGCCGGGCGACGACCACGGCTTCGCGGACGTCGGGGTGGCGGAGCAGGGTCGCCTCCACCTCACCCGGCTCGATGCGGAAGCCGCGGATCTTGACCTGGTCGTCGGTCCGGCC